>JAUXGS010000217.1 GCA_030621945.1 Methanosarcinales archaeon
CAGATTTTCACAGATTTTTTCTTTTTTAGCTCTTCAATAATTTCAAAATTTAGTTTAGAGCACAGCACAATACAATATATTTCGCAACCTATTCATTGTATGGGTGCTGAATGAACTAAGTAACTATGACGATTCTGATAAAGAACGTGCTGGTGGGAGGAAAGCAGAGGGATATTTACATCGAAGGAAATTTAATAGAAGCGATTACTGACGCTGGCGGTGGTAAGAGAGAAGTAAGAGAAGCGGAATTTGTAGTTGACGGTAAAAGAAAAGCCGCGATCCCAGGTCTGTTCAACGGGCATACACATGCGGCAATGACTTTACTCCGTGGATACGCAGATGATATGCCGCTTCACGAATGGCTTTCAACGAAGATATGGCCGTTAGAAGCGCGGATTACGGAAGAGGACGTTTATTGGGGCACGAAACTTGCGTGCTTGGAGATGATCAAATCAGGCACAACCTTTTTTAACGATATGTACTGGCACTGGGGGGGCAGTTCGAGTGCAGTTGTGGAATGTGGAATAAGGGCAATGTTATCCGCGGTTTTTATTGACGGCTTTGACGAGGAGAAGGCAAAGGAGCAGATAAAGCGGAACGAAGCGTTATACAGGGAAAGCAAAAAACTACCGAAGAGGATTATTTTTGCGCTTGGTCCACATGCGATCTACACGGTCTCGGAGGAAAGCCTCTGCTGGGTGCGGGATTTTTCAGAGAAGCATGACCTTCTGGTTCATATCCACTTATCGGAGACTGAAGGGGAGATAGAGGAGTGCATAAAGCGGTATGGAATGCGACCTGTGGAATTTCTCGATAGAATCGGATTTTTAAGTTCGAGGACGATTGCCTGCCATTGCATTCATCTGAGCAGAAAAGAGATGGAGTTGTTGAGGAAGAACGATGTGAAGATAGTGCATAATCCGACATCGAATATGAAATTAGCAGCGGGTGGAATGCCGTACGAAGAGCTGAAAAAGGCTGGCTTGTACGCAAATATCGCACTTGGAACCGATGGCTGTGCTTCTAACAACAACCTTGACATGATTGAGGAGATGAAGGTAGCTTCTTTGTTTCATAAGGCGTTCTCCGGCGACCCGACGAGCATGCCGGCACACGAAGCTTTTGCGCTTGCAACACGTAACGCAGCAAAAGTGTTCAGGTTGAATTCAGGTGTAATCGGAGAAGGGAAACTGGCTGATATTGCACTGCTGGACTTAACTAAGGTGGAACTTGTGCCTAACCATAATTTAACCTCGAATATTGTTTATTCTGCGAACGGTAGCTGCGTTGATACAGTGATATGCGATGGTGAGATTTTAATGGAAGGACGGAAAGTAAAGGGTGAGGAGGAGATAAAGGAGAAGGCGCAAGATATTGCTTATGAGCTTGTGAACAGAAAAAGCCCTTGATTGAGTTCGATTGAGTTGAGTTTAGTTTAATTCTCAAGAAGTAATTCTTCAATATATTATGTATGTGCAACTTACAATGAGGCAATTCATACTGTATGCGGAAAAAGCGTCGACAAGTCCTGATTTCTCGCTGGACGACCTACCGGGTAGTGGAGGTAGAATGGACCTTGTTGCACGATGTATTTGTAACGCGCTCTGGATAAGTCATGCTCTGAGGCGAGACACGTGCATTCATGTAGTCGCGTGTGGTAGCCCTAACCCACCGGTTGTTATCTCCTTTTATGGTGACACGCTGCGGGGTGTATCACCGGATGAACGGAATATAGCGGCATGGATAAGGATAGCGTTGTCGAGGAAGAGGCGCAATCCAGGGATAATAATACGCAAAATCGGTTTTCAGCAGTTGATCGAGGAGTTAGCATCAGAAGGAAAGTTTATTTACATCTTAGATGAGAAAGGCACAGATATAGCACGTGCAAAGAAGCTAAAAGAGGCTTCTGTATTTGTACTCGGAGACCATTTAGGCCTGCCGGAGAAAGAAGAAAAGTTTGTTGCGCGATTTGAACACGAGAAGATATCGCTTGGCACGACCACTTATCTCGCCTCGCAATGCATAACC
>JAUXGS010000179.1 GCA_030621945.1 Methanosarcinales archaeon
GTAGCCCATCTTTTTTAACTGTAGCTCCAACTCCATCGCTATGATCGTTTCATCTTCCACAACCAGTATTTTATCGTTCATTCGTAATTGATTTTAGAAAATTCAATATATATCGCCGCCCCTTTGTCTCTCTTGAGCACCATTTTACCATTTAACTGATCCTCTGTGAGCGCTTTCACCAGATGTAATCCAAGCGTGTTGGGGTTATAAATGTCGAACTCTTCGGGAATTCCAACTCCATTATCCTTTACGCTTAATTTTAGTTTATCATCATCTAACGAACGCATAGAAATATCAATATTGCCTTTCGCCATACCTTTGAATGCATGTTTTAACGCATTTGATACCAATTCGTTAATAATAAGCCCACATGGTATAGCCTGAGAGATATGCAGAGTAACACCTGTGGCAGTAACGGAGGCTGCGATTTCTTTGCCCCCTTTTGCATAGAGCGCAACCAGGAAATTCACCAATCCGCGAATGGTAGTGTCCATCTCTACCAGTTCAAGATTTTCGCTCTGATACAGTTGGGAATGTATAATAGCCATCGTGTGTATCCTACTGCGGCTCTCTAAAAGCGATTCGACAACACTTTCATCCGTTGCCTTCATGGCTTGCATATTAAGCATGCTGGAGATAATCTGAAAGTTGTTTTTAACACGGTGGTGAATCTCTCTCATCATTACTTCCTTTTCACGTAGTGAAGCCTGAATTTTCGCTTCATACCGCTTCCGATCCGTGATGTCTCTCGCAGTTCCTATCTCACCCACGCTCTTTCCTTCTTTTATTAGCGGTTTTACATTGAGCTCCGCGAAGATATATTCGCCTCCCTTTGTTTTAACCGTAATTTCGTAAGGTGCTATGTCTTCTCCGTGCATCCGTTTATCGAAATTTTCAGCCGTCTTTTGCTTGCTTTCTTCTGTAAAAAATTCAGCATCCGGGAATTTTTTTCCTAATAATTCTTCCTTGTCATACCCCGAAATTTGTACTAATTTCTCGTTTACGTCTACAAATTCACCATCGCTATTTAACACAAATGAGGGGTCCGGTCCACCTTCAAAGAGTGACCGGAATTTCTCCTCTGACGCCTTTAACCTTTCTTCCGCGTTCCGCCGCTCGGTGATGTCATGTATCCAACCGGTTCCTTTACTCTTCATGCCAGCCTCCTCTTCTCAAAGTACTCAATTTTTTTTTGAATTCCACATATATTTCCGTTCCTTTATTCCTCTTAAGCCATATATTTCCCTTAAGGGCTGTTTCTATCGCAGTAGCGTTTTTTCCCGCGTCCCCCGGTTCAGTCTCCTTTACACCCACCTCAGCCACATCTCTTCTTCTTCTTTCATTGTGCGTTACCTCTTCGGCTTCTTCAATTCCAAGCATTATGCCAGACACGGTTCCTCATTCTGTCTATCTATCGTCCAGAGTGAATACGCATATATAATATTAATGGATATAGTTATACTTAAGATAAACGATGGAAGAGAAATCAGCGATCCCAGAAGAGATAATGACTTTCTTTTTGGCTGATTATGGGAAGACTCTTTTGATAAAGGGGACGCCCGGCTCAGGAAAGACCGTCTTTGCTCTTACTTTGTTGAACACGCTAAAAGGGAATGGTGTTTATGTCTCTACGAGAGTTGATCCGGACACGCTGTACATGCAACACTCATGGCTAAAGGAGACACTTTCTGCCGATAACATCATTGATGCCACACAACCTCAACGAGAACAAACAGCGGCATCGAAGGAGATTAGTATAAAGCCACTACGGTATGCAAATGTACCTGATTTCCTTAAAGGGGTTTATACAAGGACGGAGAAGATGGAGCATACCATTGTCGTAATAGATTCCTGGGACGCGGTCACTTCATATGTAGGGTATTACGAGCAAAAGGATCTGGTGGCGCTGGGACATAATTTGTGTGATTTCTCACGAAGAACAAGTACAAAAGTGATTTTAATCGCTGAATATGCCGGGCAAACCCCGCTCGACTATCTCGTTGACGGTGTTATTGTGGTGGAAAGCGATATGTATGAGCAGCGTCGCGTGAGAAGGCTGATCATGCAAAAACTAAGCGGGTGTGCGATAAAAAATCCCGTAGCGCTCTTCTCTCTTAACAATGGTATTTTTCAATCCTTCACGTCCTTTGATGCTGTAGAGATGAAGATAGAAAATCCCCTTATACCCAATCCTATTCCTGACCCCGGCGATACAAGATTTTCAACAGGGATAGAGGACCTTGACGAGGCAATGAGAGGCTATGGCAAGTTCAATCTTTTTGAGGGTGATTACAGAACGTATGATATTTTAGCACGCGCGTTTGCTATAAATTCGCTCAATCTTGGTAAACACCTTATCTTTACGTCCACTACGCAGAATGAATTTATAGCGAATATCGCTTCTTACGTGAAGGAAGAATATAGGAAGAATATAGAGATAGTAGAGGCGGTAAACGGGGAGATAAAGAGCGCAGGCGATAAATTTATCGTCTTTATCAACTTAGAAGAGACAGAAGATGCTGATGATGCGGTTAAGGGTGTATTGTCGTCTGTTAGTGGACCGGGATGCGGGGTGATGTGTTTTGGAGGCGGAGAAAGAGAGGAGATGGTTCCTTTTGCTTCTACGCACATCAAAACGGAATTTATTTCTGGCATACCCTGTGTCTACGGCATGATGCCAAGAACTGAGATATATGCCCTTGACATATCAAAATCGGTTATATCTCTTACTCCGATAGTATAGTATGATCGAACAGGTAATAGTGTGCATGCTCATTTTAGTGTACGCATGCTACCGGGATATA
>JAUXGS010000080.1 GCA_030621945.1 Methanosarcinales archaeon
AATCCCGGTTCTCCGGTGTCGACGTTCGTTGGCGTTGTCTCCACCACAACCTCGTGCTCCACCTCTTTTATTACATCCAGAGTCGTCATATCTTCCGGCTTTTCCCAGTTCTTATCCCCGGTCTTGTGCTTCAGCATCTCCGCTTCATTCAGTCCATCCTCATCTATAAAAATACCATTCAAGTCGGCTATACAGACGATTTTTATATTCAAGCCGTATTTTCGCGCTATCTCCTCTCGCTTCCGCCTTATCACTTCTGCTACGCCGGCTCCTACGTATCCAAATCCGACTATCGAAATTCTTACCGTTTTTGTGTTCGTCTTCATTCTCATATCACCCCTCGCATTCCTACCTCCAAAATCAAATGGGCGAGATAACCAGAATGCCCTTCTTCTTCCCCGTCCGCTCTAAGATATTCAACGCTTCTTTCAGTTCTTTTTTACCTACTGCACTGAGCGTAACCGAAGCAGAGGATTCCTCATCCACGCCGGGCATGGAAAGAGAAAGCTCCACCACTTCCGCAAATCCCGTGCTGTCTATACTATCTATCGTTTCCCTTATATCTGAATGCACAATATGCCCTATGAGCAAAACAACCATGGACTCCTTCAGACGCTCCTTCCCTATTCTTACCACGCTCACTCCTCGCTCCTTTAACTGTTCTATTAATCTATCCAATCTCCTTTCCTCTATATCAACTACCAGTTGAACTGGTATTCGCCCAGCAGGCGTCTTTTTATCCCTCTGATGCAAAACGCTGAGGATATTCCCTCCATAATCTGATACCGGCTTCAATGCGAGCACTAACTGGCCAGGAATGTCTTGTAGTTCGATGTCCATGGATATTTTCATGACGATGCCACCTCTGTCTATGGTAATGATAAGAAAAGGAGAATATAAAATATCACAATTCCACCTTCTCGAACAATCTACCCGGCTCTTTTAACACTACGCCACTCTTTATTGGCACCAGTAGCTCATCAAGCTTCACAGTATGCACATCAGTTTCCATGCCAAGCTGCTGCCACGCCTCTTCCATCTTAGCCGGCATCACAGCCTCCAGTAGGATACAAATCGCTTTTATCAGTTGGAGCACGTTCTTTATTATCGCCCCACACCGTTCTTTACCTTGATCGCCCTGTTTTATCAAGTGCCACGGCTCTTCTCGTTGAAAATAGCTGTTCCCAAAGTCCGCAAGCTTCATCACCGCATCAACGAGCTTCTTGAATTCATAATCTTCCACCGCGCTTATCACTTCCTCCTTCGTCTTCTTTATCGCTTCAGATACCTCTTCTTCTATATCGCCATCGGGAACTACGCCGAAATTTTTAGATGCAAATGATAGAACACGATAGACGAGGTTTCCAAAAATCGCCACCAACTCTTTGTTCACACGCATGGCGAAGGACTCCCAGGAGAAATCCAACTCCTTCGTGTGGCTTGATTGTGTCACTAAATAATACCGTAGCGTATCAGGATGGAATCGTTCTAAAAACTCGGTTACCCAGACCACGTCCCCCCGGCTCTTTGAGAACTTCTTTCCATCTATTTTTAGCATACCAGAAGCAACAACAGCAGCAGGCAGCGAATAACCCGCGCCCTTGAGCATTGCAGGCCAGAATATGCAGTGATGGTAGATAATGTCCGTGCCGATGAAATGCACAATGGTGGCTTTATCATCCTTCCAAAACCTTCTCCACGCATTATCATCTCCGCTCCTTACTGCGAGTAACTCTTCTGTAAATGCTATGTAGCCTATAGGGGCGTCAACCCAGACGTAAACAACCAGATCCTCTCTTCCAGGGAATTTCACACCCCATTCCAGATTCCTCGTTATACACCAATCCCTCAATTCTTTCTTCACCCATTCCTTCGCATAGTTCCGGGCATTCAGCGTGCCGCCCAGTGTATCTAAATAGTCGAGTAGGAAATCGGTAAAGGACGACAGTTTGAAGAAGAAATGCTCCTGATCCTTGAACTCCGCTTCATTTCCACATATCTTGCATCTCGGGTCTATTATCTCCCCTGGCTCAAGATGCTTACCACAGCCCTGGTCACATTCATCGCCTCGTGCACTTTCACCGCAGTACGGGCACGTTCCCTCCACATAGCGATCAGGTAAAAATCGCCCGCAGGTCGTGCAAAACGCCTGTTTTATTTCCCCCTTATAAACATGCCCATTTTCTATCAACTTCGTTACTATGTCTTCTGTCCTTCTATGATTGGTTTCGGAATCTGTCTGCCCGTAATAGTCAAAATCCACATGGAGCTCTTTGAAAACCTGCTTGAAATGCGTATGATACTTCGCAATGACCTCTCCAGGCGTAACGCCTTGCGCTTCTGCACTCAGCACAATCGGCGTTCCATGAGTATCAGAACCGCTTACAAACGTGACATCGTAGCCCATCTTCCGGAACATTCGCACGTATATGTCGGCGGGGACGTACGTCCTGAGGTGCCCTATATGACACTCGCCGTTAACGTAAGGCAATGCAGAAGTTACCAAGACGGGCTTCTCAATAGGGATCTTCATTTTTGTTACGATTGCCAGCAATAGCTGCAATACCAAGATAGGGGATTGGAATTATAATACTTTTTTGATAAACTCCAAACTTGCTATTCCGCCATCCAATGCATACAGTTCCAGCACTATGATTCCCTCATAGCCGTTATTATTGATTCCATTTAACACCTTCTTCCAATCCAGGTTACCTTCGCCCAGTGGCAAATGAAGGTCATCCGCCCCAAAGTTATCGCTCGCATGCATGTGTATTATCTTCACATCCTCTGCCTTCGCCGTGATGCCTAAGAACTCGTCCAATTTTTTAGTTGTATTCGCATGCGCTACATCAATGCACACCCCAAGATTATCCATGTTCACACCGCGCACGAGTTGAATAAGTTCATCGGGATACCTGCCCATTAACATATTCGCAGACGTTAAATTCTCCACCGCTATTCGCAATCCGCGGTCAGCAGCAAATTCACAGAGCGTAGTTAGACCAGCTACCGCCTTCTGAACAGCCGTATCTGGCATCTGCACGGACAATGGCGAGAAAAAGCCGGGATGCACAACGCATATATCATCAATGAATTCGTAGGTGTTCTCTATACTCTCTTTTGTCTGCCGTATACTCTCCTCCCACATCCGCTCGTTTACACTCGCTATATTAATATCCGAGAGGGGTGCGTGCAATGAAAGGACAAGATTCGTTGTCTCGTGTACCTCCCTCACCCTCTTTTTAAATTCACCTTCCACTTTTTGCAGTCCTTCGTCTACTATCTCCCAGCCCTGAAAACCAGCGTCTTCTACTCTATACATCCAGTCCAGAGGGTTGCTGCTTGCATCTACCGATGAGAAGCTTATTTTCGCGTTCATGGCACTTTTTCTTTTTACAAAAAAGAAAACCTGTGCTAAAAGAAAAACCTTGTTTCTTTAGTCAAGCTTTCTTTCTAAGAAAGTTTGTTTTGTAATCGTCTAAAGAAAGAATAATTTGAACTATCTCTTTTATCATTTCTTCCCTCATCTTGGAATATTCTCCAAAATCTACGCGCATTAGTATGTTACTGACTTCTTGATGTGAAAAGTCGTTCAGGGTTATCTTAGGTAAGTCGCTGCTCTTAAAGCCCTCAACAAGCACGAAATCAACGCCTGAAGTCGCCATTTCCGCTATCAAGTCAGGCAAACTTCTATATCCGCAAATTTTTATCGTCTTCTCCGCCGAAGCGCCGATAACAACTTCAGCTCCAGCGGTAAAGAAACGGTCTGTATCTCTTGCGATGGGCACATCCAAATCCAACTCATGTGCGTGTTTTATGCATCCAACGTTACCGTATTCCTTCAGATACGCAATCAAATGCTCGATAAGAGCCGTTTTCCCTGACTTCTTCTTCCCCACTATAGCCACCACTTTCATACGGTATTCCTCCCTTCTCTCTTAAGAGTTATAAAGCGCAACGATAATGGCTGCAAATTTTTCATGCCATTCTTGACATTAACGGTGACATTAACGATGGAGATTTATAAAAGAGCTATCTATAATAAAGACAACCGATTATAGAAGGATACGATGGCAGTAGAAGCACTTAAGATTATAAGAGAGGGAGAGGAAGGAGGAAGGAAGCTACTTGAAGAGGCGAAAGCAAGCGTTGCGAACATCCTGAACGAGGCGGAGCAAGAAGTAAAGAGGCTAAAAGAGATGGCACGTGAAGATGAAAAGAGCATTGCTTCTGAAATTTCCGCTAAGTATATACAGGAAGGCAAGAAGGAAGCTGCAGCGATAATGAAAACTGCTGACACTGAAGTGGAGAAGCTGAAAGCAGTCGCGGAATCTAATCTTGACAGTACCGTAGACGTCGTGTTAGAAAAGATTTTGGGCGTGAGGTGAGAGTGCATGGGCGCGAGAGAGATAGTGGATAAGATACGAGGTGAAGCAAATGAAGAGAGCGAGAAGATAATCCGCGAAGCAAAGGATAAAGCAAAGAAGCAGCTTGAAGCAGCGAAAAAAGAGATCGAAGAAGAAAAGAAGCGGTTTGTTGAGGCGGAGGAACGAAAAGGCATTGAAGAGAAGGAACGAATTATTAGGGCTGCGCGGCAAAAAGCGAGAAAGCTCCGATGGACGGTAGAGGAGGAGATGATAGGAAAGGCGTTAGAGGCTGCACGGAAGCGAATAAAGGACGTTAAAAGCGAAGGATTCAAAGGTAACTCGTATCCGAACTTCTTGGCTGGCTTGATAAAGGATAGCACAATTAGTATAGCTGCTGGGAGTAGCGCAGGTGTGGAAGTGGAAGTAATACTCAGCGAGGAAGATGCGGCTGCATCCTACATAGACCAAGCAATGCTAAAAAACTTGACCGATGAAATAAGCAACGATAGCGGTGTAAATGTACGGTTATCACTATCTGATGAACGGATGAAGTCGGCAGGAGGAGTCATTGTAAGGCGAAAAGATGGTGAAATAGAGGTGAATAATACGATTGAGCAGCGAATGGCACGATTATCTACCGGTTTACGAGAAGATATAATGAAAACATTATTCACGGGAACATGATCGCAGTTGCGGTAATTGGAGACCCGGACACTGCTGCAGGTTTCAGGCTTGCAGGTATAAGGGACGTGTATGAGTACAGCTTAGAGGAAGGAGAGGATATTGCCCGTGTGTTAGATAAGGTGGCAAAAGAGGAAGTTGCCATCATCCTCATAAACGAAAGATTTGCCGCCGAGACACGGACAAGAGAGAAGATACGGGAGATAAACGAGAAGAAAAAGGGCGTATCACCTGTTATCCTTGAAATACCGGGCAAGAAAGGTCCGATGGAGAAGGAGATTGACGAGATAAGTCTGTTAATCCGGCGTGCAGTGGGAGTTGCTGTTAAGTGAACTCATCCAAGTTCGTCGTTCTATTATAACCCGCTATTCTTAG
>JAUXGS010000190.1 GCA_030621945.1 Methanosarcinales archaeon
CTTTATGGATGTTAAAAAATCTGCTATCGGATTCGCGGTATAGGACGCGGTCGTGGTGGCTTAGATGCAGCAAGTAATAATGGCACTACACCTGCGAGAGCATCGGGTCCATCATCATGTGCTGCAAGAGGGAAATGAATTAACTGTTCTATTAACACAGGATAGTCTTGATTCCATGTGTCTAAGAATTGCAGTTGGCCATTGGAATAATAAGACTCGATACCCTGGATACGAGCGAGCTTAGGTGATGTATGCCATATCAATTTATAAGGAACGATAGCATCCTCTTTCGCTTGACGTTCACGCAGCACAAGTTCAAAATTGCAGAAGTCAGAATCCGATTTAGCCTTACCGAGTGAATTAGCTTCGATGCCAAAGGCTTTATAATTAAAGAAAGAGTGGAGTTCAATTATCTTATCTATGGTTTTGGAATGGGGGGAACGAGTAAGGTCAGCATGGAAAACTACCCATGAGCCATTATATTTCAGCAGTGTGATAATAGCAGAGTAGTCAGATACGCCAAGAGCGGGGTCGCAGAAGCCATAAGCTTCTGCATGTTCGAGATTGATTTTTGACTTGGATATTTTATGCATCGATTCCAGTTTAAAGATTTGATGTTCGGTTGGTATGGGACGATTGAGATACTGACATGAGAATTGAATGACGTCCTTTTCAATTCGCAAGTTGCTGAGCTTTTCCGCAGACAGGATATGCGGGAAGCGCGGTGTGGTCTCATCATCGAGAAAGCATGATTCAGATTGAATGTAATATTTAGCATTATCCGGCAGCTGCGGATTCAGTTCGTTTTTGATATATGAATATACATCATCAAAATGCCAATGCGTTCCCACAATGACAAGCTCGCCATCGGGGGATAAGACAGATACGAGGTCTTTAAACCACCGCTGCTTTTTGCCTCGTATAGATGGGCTTTCCCGGTCGTCCTCATTGCACAGGTCGTCCACAATGATAAGGTCATAATGGGAAGATACGAGATTGCCGAGCGCGCCAACAGTGCCTATGCTCGGCTCACTAAAGTTCTGAGTGCGAGTATTGAGAACAAACGATTTAGTTTTGGCGGTTCTTGGGTCGAGCGGAAAAGTGTGATGTATGTATTGATGCAGTGCGAGGAAGCGTTCGTTGCGGAGAAGATGCCCCACTATCTCGGATAGGAACGCTTCTGCATTTTCCGCAGTGGCGTTAACAATAAGAACACGGAGATTGGGATTTTCAAGGAGACGCCACAGGGGATATGATTTAGTGAACACAGAGGATTTATAGGTGTAACGTGGTTCGAGCCATAAGGAACGAGGATGACGTTCATCGAGTTCATTGCACCATGAGAGATGAGGGTATTCTTCGAGAAGGGTATAACCTAAAACTTCACGAGCGAAAGAGAAAAGGGTGAGCGTGCGGTTTTCGTCTGATGACGCGAGATTTAGATTACTCCACATGTTAGTTACATTCTCTTATTTCTTCACATAAATGTTTTGTAGTGAATCTGAGAAGCACAATGAAGACATAAGGTAAAATCACATGCGAGCGTTCGACAGTGAGAAGCAGGAAGAAGATATAAAGTAAAATCATATGCAAACCATCCGTCAGTAGAAGGAACAGGAAGAAACTTTATAACCCTAATATTTCTACAATACTAAAAAAACCAATAAAAACTACTTCTACAATCACTAATAACTTTAAATCACTAACTAACTCCTTTCTCCACCCTAATTTCTCTTTACTCCTAACTCTTCTCTTTTTACTCACAACTACCCCCTCATTACTTATTAACTCCTCCCATCTCCTTTCTCTTTCCTCCTTACTCATTACCATTTCTTTTAACAACTCCTATTATTTTTTTTATTTTTTTTGCTTGCCATAGCAAAAATAAAAAAAAATCGTAACGCATAACACCTAACGAACTACGAACCACGAATAACGCCTGTTGTGCCGACCCCTATTAAAATTTTTGGCAGCGTAGTCGCCAAAAAATTTAAAGGGGTAAACCGAAGGTTTAGGCACCATAACGCATAACTCTTATGCAATCCATCATTCTGGGTAGCGTTAATACAATCTCGTTCTAAATGGTGGGCGGGGCAGTTCAGTTGGCTTTCCGCTGCTTCTGCAGGATACGCCGTTCGAGTTGCGATGCAAGAGCATCATTGCCATCTCGGATAGCTTTTAGCAGCTTATCCTCGAGCCGGTCAGAACGCAAGCCTTTCATGCTTAGTCAGGATCATCCTCCTCATCTAACCACTCAAGCGAAACACCCTGCTCGATGCGGCTATCGGGTTCGCCACGCAGATAGCGTTCAAGGCGCACCATGCGATCATAATCCGCAGTGCCGGGTTTGAACGTTTTATTTTTTAATGCATCAAGCAGGGCATCTGCGATAAGTGTATTGATGTTAGCGGTATTTTCAATAGCTCGAGCAAGAGATTTCGCCTGATCATCATCGAGAATATCATTTGCTTTGGCTTGCAGTTTAGCGAAACGTTCTGCGAAATTATGATTGGTAATATACTTCCTGGCAGTGGTCTCAGAAATA
>JAUXGS010000211.1 GCA_030621945.1 Methanosarcinales archaeon
GGGCGATATTTTTAAACTCCGGGAAAACAGTATCAAGCACTTTCGTTACGTCCATATCCGCCACACTCAGACTATGTGCCACTTCATAGACCAGATCATCGCCACCGATTTCGCCTTTTTTATACCGGTGCAGGGTATTCCTGAGTTCTTCTATTTCCTCCTTCGATAAGTCTTTCCCAAAGTACGAGTTCATCTGCTTCACCCGTTCATCTGAGATGCCGATGTCCGGTCGAGGCAGTCCCGCGAGATAATAGCAGCGGTCTAAGACTGCAAGCGCTTCTTTGCCAAATTGCTTCTTCACGTCCTCCGCTTCTATTATCACCGGATTCATAGCTTCCTCAAAGCCGAGCCGCAGATACGCCTCTCTTAGCTTCTGGATGGTTTCAAACACTGGATGCGACTTACCACATCGTAAACGTAGCAAAGACCGCGGATAGCCCTCATTAAGCATCCTCTCACCCGCGTATTTTGTTCCACTTATCCATGCAGCTTCAAAATCCTTGCTTGTATCTTCCCTTATCTGTTTTGGGTCGAATTTCATTTCTCGCTCTTTCCTTCTCTTCTCCTACTTCCTTAATCAATCATCTTCTCTATTAATTTATAAATGTGGAGTGCATAACAAAGGATTATGCCTATCAGTTTTGCGATAGTGTTGGAAAGCATCCAGGTGATATTGATGGCGATGATCCCCTTTGGAGAACTCCGTGCTTCCATACCATTTGCAATTGGCTTTTATGATATGGGTGCAACGCAAGCTTTTTCTCTTTCTGTGATAGGGAATATGCTACCCGTAGTACCGTTACTCCTCTTTCTTGATCCTGTTTCAAACTGGCTGAGAAGATACAGTATCTTCGACCGCTTCTTTACCTGGCTATTTTCGAGAACACGGCGTTATAACAATAGGATAGAGAAATACGGCGCCTTAGGACTCATACCTTTTGTTGCGATTCCTCTGCCTGTGACAGGAGTATGGACAGCCTGTGCAGTCGCCTTCGTCTTCGGCATTCGGTGCCGATACGCATTCCCTGCTATTCTCGCAGGTGTGATAATCGCTGGGATAATCGTAACGCTATCGTGTATGGGCGTTTTGGTAATAGTGAATGTGTGAACGAGCAAGAAAAATACGCTGCGTGATTAATCCTGTTTAATCTTCACGTTACGAGTTCCACCTACAGGAAGGTTATATAGTAACGAGGGTATATTCCATATAAATTAACTTCAGAGAAATGGAGAAGCCCAGAAAAGGAATTACCTTAACGGATTTCCTGCATTCGCAAAAGGATGTAGAAGAAGTGAACCGTGATGTTGAAAGCGAAAGCGGAATAGAGATAGCAAGAATCGAAGGAAAAGAAGAAAAGGGGATAGAAGAGAAAGAAACACCGCGCATATACAGCGTCCAGGAGGTCACGAGATACATAAGGCGGAGATTAGACGAGGATGAAGTGCTGAGCGACATTTATATTAAGGGGGAGCTTTCCAATCTCAGCCAGCCTACTTCTGGTCATTTGTACTTCACGCTCAAGGATGAATCTTCAGAGTTGCCGTGCGTGATGTTCAGGGAACAGAACCGTGGACTGAAGTTCGTTCCTGAGGATGGGATGAGTGTGATAGTCCGGGGACATATAAGTGTGTATGAGAGGCGGGGAAAGTATCAGTTATATGTGGATGAGATACAGGAGGAGGGCATAGGTGCACTTTATCGTGCATTTGAGCAGTTAAAGAAGAAGTTGAAGGAGGAAGGGTTGTTTGACGTGGTGTATAAGAAGCCTATACCAAGCTTTCCACGTCGAATTGGTATTATCACTTCGCCCACCAGTGCGGCTATCAGAGATATGTTAAAGATTACGAAGAAACGGTTCCCGTACGTCCATATTTTGCTGGCTCCCGTTGCAGTGCAGGGCGAAGGAGCCTCATCGCAAATTGTAAACGCCATTCAGCTTATGAACCGGTATAGCGCAGAACGGGAGAAGATAGATGTGCTTATACTGGGTAGAGGTGGTGGTTCGATAGAAGAACTGTGGGCGTTCAACGAAGAGTGCGTTGCGCGGGAGATTTTCTCATCGGCAATCCCCGTGATCTCGGCGGTGGGGCACGAAACGGACTTTACCATCGCGGATTTTGTGGCTGATAAACGCGCAGCAACACCGTCAGAAGCTGCAGAGTTCGTTGTGCCGGACAAACGAGAGA
>JAUXGS010000077.1 GCA_030621945.1 Methanosarcinales archaeon
ATTATCCTTTCCGCTGTTCCCACCCCCATCCTTCTAAATTTAACGGTGCGAAGGTGCTTTAAAGCACTCATTTCATCATCTAATCTCTCATTTTCTCTAACACCAACTCCTGTCCTCCTCTTGAATACATCCGGTATATCTTGACTGTCCCCTTTTCCTCTTCGTCAAGTTCGATTAAGTTGAACGATTGTGGAATATTCCATTTCACGCGGTTCGTGCACGCAGTTCCTGCATTTGCTATTATCATCCCATTCAAATTCCATATCCACGGCACGTGTTTATGCCCGCAGAGTACGAGGTCAACTTCACATCGAACAAGCAGTTCGAGAACATCACCCGCATCTATAGGTATTTGTCTTTCTCGCCCGGTTTTAGGAACGGGAATTAAATGGTGGTGGAGAGCAACCGCCTTAAACCCGTCAGTGTCAAGACACTTCTCTATCCACTCATATTTCTCTCTGCCCACATGTCCATCATCGAGGTCCGGTTGTGTAGAATCCACGCCAACAATTGTTATTCCCTCGTATCGCTCCACTTTCGACCTAGGACCGAAAATCTCCTCAAAACAAAGGTCGCCTACGTTCCTCGCATCATGGTTCCCCGGTATCACTACCTTTATCTTGCATTTTATCCTTTCAATATAGCTTTCAGCGCGCTTAGATTCAAAGGGATAACCGTTTTCTGTCAAATCACCGGTAACAACCACGATCTCCGGCTCTATCTCGTTTATCTTTTCTATCACTTTCTCAGCCAAATCCGGCAGGAAATGCGGTTCCACCACGTGTATGTCCGATATATGCGCTATTTTCATTTTTTCTCCGTCACTCAATTTTCACCCCGTAGCGGCAAAATAACAAAAATAGGGAAGAAATATCCTCCCACACACTTTTTGCTTTTGGTTCTTGTTCCACTTTGACTTCATTACTCCCTATTCTTTCTCAGTACGACGAGATACGTCACGGCAAGTAGTCCAGCAATTGCAAATACCGCTTCGAAGCCCGGTTCTTCAGGCGTTGGCGTTGATGTTGCAATCGGTGTTGCCGCTGGCGTTGTTATTGGTGTTGGTGGATCAGTTGGCGCTGAGGTCGGTGTAGGTGTTGTCGTAGGTGACACAGCCGCGCCCACTTCTATGTAGCCCATGTCCTCGACTACATCTTGCCCTTCGCTGCTCAACACGAAATCAATGAACGCCTGTTCAAGGTCGCTCGGCTCCCCCTTCGTTATTAGATACAAACTTCTCGTAATCGGGTATTCGTCCGAAACTACATTCTCGACCGTTGCCTCCACGCCATCGATGTTGAGTGCTTTAATCGTCTCATCAAGGTAGCCGAGGGAAAGATACCCAATGCTCTTTTCGTCTCTACTGACCGTTGCTCTTACCTCGCCATTCGAGGGCTTCACAGATGCTTCCCCCGCTATTTCTCGCTCAAAGGGCTTCATCACGTATTTCTCGAAGGTCTCTCGTGTGCCCGATCCTTCTTCCCTTGTTATTACGCGAATCTCCTCGTCTTCTCCTCCGACTTCCTTCCAGTTCTTTATCTCGCCGCTGAATATCTTCGATGCCTCTTCCAATGTCAAATCGCTTACCGGATTACTCGGATGCACAACGATGGCCACGCTATCTTTTCCAATTGCCACCGGCTTCAGGTCGGGATACTGCTCCAGCTCCGAAGGTTTTACATCTCGCGATGCCGCACCGATGTCTATCTCACCCGCACCAGCGGACTTTACGCCATGACCCGACCCGCCACCTGAGACGGATATCCGTAGGTCATGGTTCGCTTCCATGAGAAGTCTCGCACATTCCTGATTTATCGGAAGCACGGTTGTAGAACCTGCGATTGTCAGTTCGCCTGAAAGGCCTGTTGGTGCTCCCTGTGCTGGTGTTAAACCTACTACTATACCCATCGCTGCCATCACCACTACCGCTATCGCCGCCATCACTATCGCTTTATTTCTCTCCATTTTCTTCATCACCAATATATAAAAACTCAAAATCTATATATAAGCTTTTCTATTTCTGTTAAAACAGAAAAAATAATATATACAAATCAAGAATATATGGGTCGCTACAAACATATAGAAATGGGGAGGAGATGAAAGTGGGCGTGAACTCCTCTTTGATAAAAAATTACAAACCAAACTGCAATATCCAATACGCCGCTCCACCAATTGCCGCTGCCAAGGGAATGGTTATTATCCATGCCGTGACCATTCTCCCCACTTCTGACCATCGTATCCTGCGAAGGCTTTGAAAAAATGTCCCTCCTATCACTGCGGAACCTATGACGTGCGTGGTGCTCACTGGCATGCCTACTACACTTACCGCCATAACGGCGAGGCCTGCACCAGTTTCAGCCGCGAACCCATGTTTCGGCTCCAGCTTTGTTAATCGCCAGCCCATCGTCCTTATCACTCGCGACCCCATCAGAAGCGTGCCCAGCGCCATCACAGACCCGCAGATTATTTTTACCCACCAGGGCACGGGAAATTGCTCTGGTGCCTGCGTGACAACAAAACCGCCAGTTATTAACGCTGCGGTAATCACGCCCATCGCGTTTTGTGTATCATTCATCCCATGACTGAATGCCATAAAAGAAGCGGAAATAATCTGCAGTTTCCTAAAAATCCGCTCTGTACCGGGTTCAGGCGTATTCTTAAAAAAGAGATAGAGCAACCAACTGATGAGACTAAAGATTAAAGCCCCAGCTATGAATCCCACAAAAGGACCGAGAGCAATAGCAAGAAATACTTTGTTGGTGAGCACCCCCCACTGTATTACGCCTGTACCCCCAGCAACGAGTCCTGCACCCATAATTGCACCCACTAATGAATGCGTCACACTTATCGGAATGCCAACAGTAGTGCAAAAAAAAGTCCAAAGTATCGCACCAATCAAACCACTGATAAGAACGACAAGAAAAATAGTAGCTGTCAGATCTGTAGCAGAGACAATACCTTTTCCAACAGTTTTTGCTACTTCAGTAAAAACGAAAGCGCCAGCGAGGTTGAACAAACTCGCTAAACCCAACGCCTTTAGCGGTGTTAACGCTTTGGTGGCGATTACCGTGGCAATCGCATTCGCACTGTCATTCGCGCCATTCAAAAAATCATAGATCAACGCAAGGATTATTATGATAATAACGTAGACCAATACAGGCTCCATTAAATGCCGCCCTTTAATCTAAAGGTCTCCAAGATATTAGCCACGTCTTCACACTGGTCCATGGTATCTTCTAAGATATCCACTATCTCTTTAAGCAGCAGTCTTTCAAGCACTTCATTGGGATCTTCAGTTGGTGTGGTCATCAGTATTTTCAGCCATTTACGATTTATTATGTCTGCTTCGTTCTCTAATTCGTTTATCCTGATGCAGCATTCTTCTAACGTTACTTCTTCGTGTTGTATATTGCGCAAACAACCTACTGCTTTTCTTATTTCCAGTGCGGCTTCCAGAATAATCGGAGCAAACTCACTTACCGGTTCAGGAATGGTGGGTCTTTGAGTAAACGCCAATCGTGCTACTGCTTTTTCCACGCCATCTATTACGTTGTCAAGATTATGAACGAAATAACGTATGTCTCCCTTCTCCTCAGTGACCCGTGTGTGGTCAAAAAACAGTTCGTGCATGACTTGATGAACAATCGAGTCACCTTCATCTTCCAGCACTTTAAGCTTTTCTTTGATTTGCAGAAGATTGGAGCTGCGAGAATCTGGGTTCAGTGAAAAAGGGGCGGATGAGCGATACTCAGCACCTAAATCCACCAGCAGTTGCGATGCTTCCACCGCTTTATCTGCAAGATCCTCAAAGAGGTCGAAGAATTTCCTATCATGGGGCAAAAACATGGACATTTTCTGTAAAACAGCACCGAATAAAATTACTTTTAGAATGGGGGTAAATCCCGGCAATGCTGCTTTTTCTTCCGCCTTTGTGACAGCGGCAAACCGCTTCCGCGCCTTACCCTTTTTCATTCCTTGTACATAGAATGCGAAATGGCTATTTAAACTTTTCTAAATTAACATATAGAAAATGAGCAATATATAGTTAAGCTCCGTTCTTTTAATCACCTAAGAGAGGTAATCTAACAATTTCCCGAAAGCTCTGCTTCTATGCGACACGTGATTTTTCTCCTCGGTGCTCATCTCAGCGAATGTCTTCTTCGCTCCCTGGAATTCAAATATAGGGTCGTAGCCAAAGCCGCCACTCCCGCGGATCTCCTCTACTATTCTCCCTTCCGCGATGCCGACAAAAAGAACAGGCATTTTTTGGGGTGCTTCGCAGAATGCGACCACAGTCTTAAAAGTAGCTTTTCGTGCTTCGCCCTTTTTATCAGCCATCAATTTCAGGATTCCCTCATTACCTATTGTCCTGAAGACAAAAGCGGAGAAAGGACCTGGGAAGCCGTTTAGAGCGGGTATAAATAACCCCGAGTCCTCTATGAAGAAGGAATCTTCAATCCCTGTCTTCTCCCGTATATAATTTGCACTTTCTTGCGCTACCGCTTCTATCTCATCAAGCTGTAATTCTGGATAGTCATAATCTCTATGCCTGATTGTTATATTCCACGACTCAGCATCAGCCAAATCCTTTATCTCTTTTACTTTATGCGAATTTGTGGTGATGAATATCAGTTCTCTTTTTGAAACCATGGTGCATTATACACTGCTTACTACTCTTCAAAGTAATTTATTAATTAATGTATTAAAGCGAATAGCTTTTCGTAATTAGAATGGAGATGAAAGGCAGCATAAAACTGGAGCACGGTGCAGGCGGCGAAGGGATGCACGAGTTGCTTAAGCTCGTGCTAAGCTACTTCAATTTCACGAGTGTTAAAAGTAACGAGGGGATAAAAACAGAAATAGAGGTGCCTTTGCAGGCATTGGATGACTCTGCAGTTGTTGACAATATTGTCTTTACTACCGACTCGCATACGGTGAAACCGCTTTTTTTCCCGGGCGGAGATATTGGCACCTTGGCAATCGCAGGTACCGTTAACGATATTGCAGTTATGGGTGCAGAACCGCTGTGCTTATCAGTGGCATTTGTAATAGAAGAGGGGTTTCCTTTCGACGATTTTGAACGGGTTTTAGATGGCATGAGGAAGACGTGTGAAGAGGCTGAGGTTGCAATCGTCACCGGTGATACGAAAGTTGTTGAACGGGGTGCCGTGGAGAAGATCGTGGTGAATACCTCAGCGATAGGAAGGCGAACAGAGGCTTTGGATAAGAATATGGCGGAAGTGAGAAAGTACCGTGAATTGGCTGGCAATTGGTTAGTGGACTCTAATCTTAGAGACGGGGATAAAATAATCGTTTCGGGCTACGTCGGCGATCACGGTGTCGCGTTGCTCTCGTTCAGGGAAGGCTTCGAGTTTGATACAGAGTTAAAATCGGATATAGCGCCGTTGAATAAGACTATTCAAGAGCTATTAGAGGTTGGTGGTGCGGTTGCGATGAAAGATCCTACGCGAGGTGGACTCGCAAATTCACTCAACGAATTCAGTGAGAAATCGAACGTTGG
>JAUXGS010000159.1 GCA_030621945.1 Methanosarcinales archaeon
CTTCTTTAGGAATTCGGTCCATGTCTCGGATGCATAATGAACGACCGAAGCCAAAGCACGGGGCATTCTCTTTATATCGTCAACTGAATTATTATAGAAGTATGAGCCATTCACGTGCAAGCCCATGTTTTGGATTAATGACGTAAGTTCTCGATTCCTCTGCCCTTCACCGGGGAACTGGACGAGCGTAGCGATGTTTATAGCTTTTTCATCTTGCACTTCACAATCTACATTTTCTAATAATTGTGTTATCAGCGCATTTCTTATTATGCCGAAGCCCCTCTTTGTCATGACACTATCCTGTTCGCATGACACTAATGAGGATACAACCACTTCGCATTGCACTTTTGTCTCTTCTCCGGCAGCAGCCATATAGTCACCAATCTGGTCAGCGACATCGGAAGAAATAACCAAAATAAGTTCTGGCTTGTACTTATCATAAATTTCCTCTATCGCACCTAAAAGCCGATCATAAGCGCCATAAACTGTTTCTGCTTCGGTTAATGCGGTGCAAGGCATATCATAAATGGGATTCCAGCCGCGGCATGGGTTTATCCTGCGCTGAAATGCACAGCCTATTGGGCCATGCAGGAGGACAACGGTGTTCTTTAACGAGGTTGCGATTGTAGTGGCACAAGAAATCTTACCGCCCAGAGCAGCCCTACCATGTATTGGCAAGCTCCAGACACAGCTAGCCATGAAGTCTTCAGGCAACAGCGTGTAATTAAAGCTATTATTACTCATTTCCCGGTCTTCTTATACTTCTCCTTTGTCCTCTTCCTGATCACTTTACCTATCTTTATCATCTCTTCAGATGATAATGGCTTTGGGACTGAAGTTTGTGTGTTATTGTAAATTTTCACTGCCAACTCCCTGAACAAATTGGCTATTTCTGTATTACTGTCATATTCTATCACGGTATTGCCGTCAATCTCCGCTTCTGCAATCTCGTGTGCATTGGGAATATGCCCGATAACTTGCGAGCCAATCTTTTCTGCGAAGTTATAAACGACATCCGCTTCATCCAGCATACCCCGAACATTATAGATAATCCCTCCTAATGGTGACCCACCTTTGTTTGCAAACTCGCTTATTCCCTTGCTAATATTATTTGCAGCGTAAAGTGCCAGATAATCCGCGGATGTTACTATATAGACCTCGTCTGCCAGACCTCTTCTCAGCGGCATTGCAAAACCACCACATACCACATCGCCAAGCACATCGTATAATACTATGTCTGGCTTTAGCTCTTCAAAGACATTCAGTTTATTGAGCAAGTCTATCGCGACAATGACGCCTCTACCTGCGCATCCGAAACCCGGTCTTGGACCTCCACACTCGGCACAATGTACACATCCATAGCCTTTGTGGACGACTTCATCGAGCTTGATTTCTTTTCCCTCTACTAGCTCTTCAAGGCCAAGCCGCTCAATCCCCTTATCTCTCGATACATCAAGAATAGTTGGTATCTGAACCTCCCCTGTCAAGTTCCTGGTGCAGTCTGCTTTGGGGTCACAGCCAATCATCATCACTGATAGCCCGTTATCAGACAGTGCCGCCGCAATGTTCGATCCTATCGTCGATTTTCCAATTCCTCCTTTGCCGTAAAATGCTATTTGTCTCATTTTTACACCTCATAATATCGTGATACAAGTGAATTGATTATAGCTTCGAGCCATGTGGAAACGCCACGAAACCCCGCATAAGGAGCATCTGTTAATGTTACATTATCTATTGTAGGGTAGGAGAACCGGACTAAGGGGACTCTCGCTACGTTTGCTAATCTTTTGTCAAAGGTGGAGCCTAAAAGCATCTGCACCCCTGCATTACTAATTCGCTGTTCCATTTCAAACCTATCAGGTTCAACCATTATCTCTTGAGCTAATCCTGATATCTCCTTGAAGTTTTCCTCTAGCACAAAGTTCTTGTTCGTCAGAGCGAGAACCTTCACATCAAACCCCAGCTCGGCGTTCAGGAACTTTGCCAGTGCGATCCCCTTAACCGTGTCGCCCACGATGGCGCAAGACATCCCGTAAAAACCGTTCAGATAGAATTGAACCTTTTCAACGGTTTCTTTCACTCTCACTCGCTCTCGTGATATGAAACCTTCATCAACTTCTTTGTCAAGCTCTTTGCAGACGCGTTCTAAAAACCGCTCAGTCGCGGAAACGCCGTAGGGGTAATCAACAATAAGGTAGGGCATATCAAACTGCTTGTTCATCATTTTCGCTAATTTGACGCCATCACCACCGAGAACAATGTTCAGAGATGCTTTTGGTGCCTCTACAATGTGTTTGAACTTATCAGCAGTTAATACTGCGTTTACTTTCACATTTGCACCGTTGAGCAAGCGTTTAATCTCAGCAAGGTCTGCTACACTCTTAAATCCATCGTCCTTGAACCCAATTAGATTTACTGATTCTACATTGGATTTACTGTGGCTGTTCTCCATAAAATCCGCAAGCGATGCTAAAGCGCTTTCATAACCCATCCACATATTCTTGTGGAAACCGGCGGCACCGAAATAAAGAATTTTTGACTTTATCTCTTCATCTTCACGAGCTTTAACCTCAACTGCATCGAGGTCATCGCCAACAATTGCGGGAGCGCAGGCATCGAGAAGAGCGATAAAAGCGGGTTTGAACGTTTCATCAACTTTTTTTAACGCAATCAATGCTTTATGCTCTGCACCATAGATAAAATCACGGGGGTGTATCCCACTAAATGCAATCCTTGTATCGGCATTATCACATAGTGTCCTCAACAACAGCATTCCACTATGACACCCAGGCGGAGAGTGCAGCACGACATAGCCGTCTTTGATGCCGTGAAAAGCTCTGAATGCACCTATTAACTGGCATCCTTGCGTGGGGTCAAGCGATAAATGTTCTTTTTCCATGTACTCTATTTCTTCAGTCATACTCATTCCTCCTTGTATAGCTGGAGTGAAAAAAAACACGAGATCCCACGAGATTAACACAAGAGGATGACGCTTGATACAGATTTGAGTTGCACCTTGCATCCTGTATCTTGCATCCTGTATCTTCACATTTTCTCCTAGAAATCATCACTCCGCCCTCCAATAGATCAACGCGTCTTTTGATTCCTCTTCCATGTATAATTTCCCATCTTCCTCTTTTATCTTATTAGATATATATTCACGAATTGCAGCTCGTTGGTCTTCGGTCGGCTCGCCGCCAAGGTCAAG
>JAUXGS010000109.1 GCA_030621945.1 Methanosarcinales archaeon
TTATTATGGTTGGATGGGACATGCCAATTGCAATAACCTTACGAAGAAATATATTGATAAAGATATATACAAGATATTCAACAACGTTTGTAAAGAAGAAGGAATCAATAATCCACTAAAAAGATAGGAGGGGTAAATGGAAGCACAATCTGACACGAAACCAGAACGGTTTATAAAAAGCAGAGGAAAGACGCAATTTGCATATAACATCCACCAAGTTACTATCGAAGACCCAGAGAGCAAAATACGAACAGTGTTTGAGTATGACTATGTAGAGATAGAAAACAAAATAACAAAAGCAAAGATTATCAAAGCATTAGAAGACGCGGAACTTGAACTTGAAGAAGAGTTTGACCCAAGCGAGATCGAATCTACATTCAAAGAAGTGAAAGAAGCGATAAAGTTGTCTGACATTACTAAACTCACCTACAAAGAGCTTGATACATATATTGACAACCATGTAAATGATTTAGCATCCGTAAAGGCATACTTAAAAAAGTTGTCAAAACTCGTCCTGGCGATGATAAGACATATTCGGTAACTTTAATTCTTCGCGGTTTTCATAACAAGGTTTTTATATAGACAGAAAGAATAGAAATCAATAAAGAAAAACATAGGAGGTGAAAAAAAGAAACATGAAAAAAAACAGGAAATTAACTTGCGTAATCGCTATCGCAATGGTTCTCACAATCGCCTTTTCGGGTGTTGCATTAGCTTCCGCAGTCGAAACTTCGTTCACTGCAGTTGTGAATGACGGTAGTCTTAGGATGGAAACACGGGTAATATCAACAACGGAAGGCGACGTACCACCATATGATGAAACTGGATATGCTTTTCGCGCTATTACACAACACGGCAACTCAGAGGTTACGCGCACACTTAATACCAATACAGGCGTTGACGCACAGACGCACTTTAAATTCATTCCTTTAAATAACTTAAAAAAAGCATATATCGAGGAAGAGGTAAAGACTGCGCGAGTCGCCGAGGGCGAAAATCATACTGTATGTTGTGATGCACGTGCCCAAACACGATTCCTAACGAGCGGAGTAAATTACGAATCAGCTGCGTTTAGCGAGGATAATGACTTGCTCTATGTTATGAATGCGATTGGCTATGGACGTGGAATGGTGGAGTCGGAAGAGAATAAGCAAATAGGCAATGGAAACACCACATGGCAAGACACGCGAACGTTAGATAGATTTACGGTTCGTGGTATCTGGGACGTTTCAGCAGAAGTGGATAGCCAAGGCTGCTCGTATCCGGCACAGGGAATACCCAAAAAAGACATGCTGTGTCCTTTTATGAGACCTTGAGATTGTTAGACAAAAACTAAAAATCGGGAGAAGTCAGAGGACTTTCTCCTTTTTTAATTTATTTTAAGCAAAGCGTTAGTATTTCACAGTTTAAAAATGAAAATAGAAGATTTGAAAAAGCAATCAGGGGCAATTCCTTCGCCCTTCGATGAAAGAGATTTTGCATTCAGCGTTCTCCCAGTCGTAAAGAGGGAAGAGATACCAGAACAATTCTCGCTCCGAAGCGAGCAGACGTTCGTTAAGCATCAAGGAGAGGTCGGCGCATGCACGGCTTTTGCAGCTTGTGCGATTAATGAGATACTACAAAAAGTTAAAGACCTCAACGAAAGGCATCTGTATTGTCGTAGGGAGAACAAACCGGGTCCCGGGATGCATCCTCGTGACGCGTGCAAAATACTACAAAAAGAAGGCGTCTGCTTAGAAGTGTGCTGGCCATATATCTCGGACGCGGAGAAACTGTGCAAAGGATCTCCATGTGAAAATGTAAATGAGCAATCACAAAGATATAGGATAACCTCATACAATCGCGTTTTCAATTCGCTTAAAGCTACTCTATTCTCCACAAAGTCCCCTCTACTTATCGTCGTTCCCGTATATGAAAATTGGGAAGACATAAAATCCGATGGTGTGGTAGAAATGCCCCAAGGTGCCATGATCAGTTATCACGCCTTAATCATGGTCGGTTGGTCAAAGAAGTATCTTGAAGTAAAGAATAGTTGGGGTAAAAATTTCGGGGATAATGGTTATCTACATATACCGCTAAATTATCCTATAACTGAAGGTTGGGTAATGAAGAAAGGCGAAATAAACGGCGAAAAGAAAATAGAAGTGCAAAATTGGCAAATAGGCAAGAAGAACCTCTTTGGCGCGAACGTTACGTTTGCAATCTCATCTACAATAAAGTGCCGAGCATCTCTGTTCGTCAATGATAAGAGGAAAGGATTTACAAAACAAATTCAAGTTGGAACTACGCATATTCATTTTAACGTACCATTCAAACTCAACTCGGAGACGAACATCAAATTAGCATTTGTTGAAGTTAGCAGCTTTTTCGACCATAAAATCGTTGGCGCGTGGGAAGGGATATTAAAGACAGAAACAACCATAATCGCGAAGTAAGAACTTTTGGTAAGAGCCTCAAGACCCTATCATTTTATATATCCATATATCTACGACAGTAACGAGGTAAAAACAAATGAGCGAAAATGTTGAAGGGGAAGCGGGGTTAACAAAAGACGAAAAGATACTTTTAGCAATACTGTTAGGGGCAAGTACAATCATAAACTGGCTATTCTTTTTCGCAGTGTTTGGTTATTGGTGAAGGAGAAGAAAATGAACGAAGAAGAATTATTGATAAAATACGGGTTGGTAGAGTTATTGCCCAAAAAGCGAAAGGCAGATAGTACCGAATCAAAAGGAAATTTAGTTGACAGTGTCGAGAACTTTGAGTAAACGTAAAGTAAGAACCATACGTACCGCTGGTTATTTATATGTCCTCTACCATATAGATTATTAAGGTGATATAAAATATGGGTAAGATACTGATAATAGAGAAGGCGAAGGGGATGGGAAAAGAAGGAGCAATAAACCTCCTTAAATTCCATCAGGGATTGCGGGAAACAAAAGAAAACAGACTGGAAAGAGAGTTACTGGAAACAACAAGAGAGAAGCATAAGATAATGGACGAGATAAAGAGACGCGAAAAGGAGGGGGAGGAATGAATCTTGACGGGAACATGTCGAAGAACATTGATAACACAATAGCGTTTACCCGTGTTGATGATTTTCAAGGGCAAGTCACAAAAGTTTCGCTATACTATATGAAACAACTTGAGAAGCTTTTGGATATATTAGAAGATATGGGTTTTCCCGCTATTGAAATAGGTGTCCAGAATAAATGCCCTTTACTTGTGTTCTTGGATAAAGAACGGAAAACAGCATTCGCAATTGCACCGAGAGTAGAGGAGAAGGACTAAACAACAATGCCTAAAACAAAACAAGAAATAATAACCCTCTATACAGACGACCAACACGCCGAAACCGCTGAGCAGATATCCAAAATGGCTATCAGATTTCATGTAACGGAATACAATGTGATTCATGCTCTATGGTTAGGTTCAAAAGATACGGTATGGGCTAAGTTGGAGCAGGATGTGAAGGAGAAGAAAAGACAGATGAAGAAAGAGAGGGCGGAGGCGGCAAACAAGTGACGAAAGAAGATAAGATAAAACGAAGAGTAGAATCAGTAAGAATGCAGGAGATACGCCGAAAACGTATAAAGGAGTGGGGATTGAGATGATATTAAGATTCATCGGAATTGATCCAGGTCTTTCAGGATCGATAGCGTACATCGAAGAAAGCGAAGTAGTAACACACATCATGCCAACTATATCTCTCGGCAAAAAGCGAGTTCTTGACAACTTAGCCATACGAGAGATTTTTTCTGGTTTTGATCCGGCGAAAACTTATGCCGTCCTCGAAGAGCAACATTCGTTTCCAAAACAAGGTGTCGTGTCTACCTGCTCAATATGCTACAGCTTTGGAATTCTAAAACAGTGTCTCGTGGATTTTGAAATACCACATGAGGTTATTCCCGCTAAGGATTGGCAAAGGGAGTTTAACATTTCAGGACGTAAAGGAAACACAAAAGCGCAGGCATTACAAATCTGCCAGAACTTATTCCCGAATCTTAATCTGCTCGCGACAGAGCGATCCAAGAAGCCACATGAAGGCATCGTTGACGCGATGCTGATTGCGGAGTTTGCGAGAAGAAAGCACGAAGGGGCCATAAAGAAATGAAACGAGACAAGAAACTATTGGCTAAGGAAATTGAAGAATTGAGAATAGAGTGGTGGGAAAGAAAATGATACTCGAAGAAGAAACTTTTGAAGGATTTGGATATTATCCTAATGGGCTCAAACCCAAATCAGGTAAGAGGATATTAAAAAAATATGGTTGGAAATTGGTTGTCTTTTGGCATGAAGATTTAGTGCGAGAAGATGCAGAACAATTCGTCTTAACTAAATTACAAAAGGGGGGAATAACATGATATTTGCAGTTGAAGGGCATATCGATATGATTCGTAACGGATTGTCTTTTCTGCCAGCTGATAATCTCAATAGCCCCGTGGAGTTACGAACCATAAAGACGCAAACCCGCAGACTAAACAGAGGCATCTATAAAGTCGGCAAGGATTACGCAGTGCAACGCAAGCGAGGCGTGAAGGCGGAACCGGATATAAGGATTGTGATGGATCAGATACGGGAA
>JAUXGS010000162.1 GCA_030621945.1 Methanosarcinales archaeon
ATTTATACGTGGAACATATTCATGCGCAGAAAAGAGATGCATTGTACAGGAAGAACCTCGCAAAAATAGATTTGGTGTCGCAAGTCCGCGATTCGCATGACTATGAAATTGTTGACCTTGACCATTACTTCGAGTTCTTTGGTGGGTTATCAAAAGCTGTGGAGACGGTTAAGGGTCAAAAGGCGGCGATGTTGATTACTGATACCACAAAAGAGGTGATAAAAACTGAAGATGTTGGAGACGTTATAGTAAGAGGGACGAGGACGAGACTGCTGAATCCGAAATGGATAGATGGAATGCTGGAACATGACTATCATGGAGCACAGCAGATTGCAGACCGTTTAGAGAATACGTTGGGCTTGGCTGCCACTACCAATGCCGTCCCTAACTGGATATGGTCTTCGATTGCAGAACGTTTTGTATTTGACGAGGAAATGCGAAAGAGGTTGGAAGAGAACAACAAATTCGCAGCCGTTGAAATAATGGAAAGATTGTTTGAAGCAGAAAAAAGAGGATACTGGAAGGCGACAAAAGAGGAATTGGAGAAAATGAGAAAAGCATATTTAGAAATGGAAGGCGACATAGAAGAGGGATTAAAGATTAAAGAGGTGAAATAAAAAATGAAAACGCTCATTGTTTATAACAAAATCTTCCGCCGAAATTATACTGAGGTGCCTTATAACACCAAGATGAATAAACAGGAAGTATGGGCATTTGCAGAGCACATTTTAGCGAGGCTAAAAGGAGAGATACAAAAATGGGTGGAAAATACAAATATTAAAGAGTAGAATAAAGGAAAAGGAGAGAAAATGACACACCACATTAGAAGGGAGATATTACCATTTACGGCAATTGTAGGGCAGGAGAAGATGAAGAAATCGCTTATTTTGAATGCCATTAACCCACGTATAGGAGGAGTGCTTATAAGAGGAGAAAAAGGGACTGCGAAGTCCACTGCTGTTCGTGCACTTGCAGAACTCCTTCCGGAGATAGAGATGGTAAAGGGCTGTCCGTTCAATTGCAACCCCTATGACGAAGGGGAGATGTGCGACCTATGCTATGCTAAGAAAACGAATGGAGAAAATCAGGAAGTGGCGAAGCGAAGGATGTGGGTCGTTGACCTTCCGCTCGGTGCGACCGAGGACCGTGTCGTGGGCTCAATAGATGTTGAGAAGGCAATAAAAGAAGGAATAAAGGCGCTGGAACCGGGGATATTGGCGGCTGCAAATAGAGGTATTCTCTATATTGACGAGGTAAATCTTCTGGATGACCACGTTGCAGATGTTATTTTAGATTCGGCTGCGATGTCAATAAACGTTGTCGAGAGAGAAGGTATCTCGGTTTCTCATCCTTCTAAATTCATCCTGGTTGGAACAATGAACCCTGAGGAGGGTGAGCTTAGACCTCAATTACTGGATAGATTTGGTCTTCAAGCAAGTGTAGAAAGTATAGACGATGCAGATAAAAGGGTGGAAATAGTAAAACTTGTGGGAAGTTTTGAAAGGGGCCCGGAAGAGTTCAGGGCAAGGTTCGAGGGAAATCAGAAAGAGTTGCGAGAGAAAATTGTGCAAGCGAAACAAATAATTAATGAGGTAGAAGTTAGTGATGATTTACTGAAAATAACCGCAGATACGTGCATTAAACTCGGCGTAAGAACTCATAGAGCTGAAATCGTTATAGATAGAACAGCAAAAACGATTGCCGCACTTGACGGCAGAAAAAAAGTCACTTTTGAGGACATAAAAGAGGCGATGGAATTAGCCCTGCCACACAGAATGCGCAGGAAACCGTTTGAACCGCCGAGTTTGGATACTGAAAAACTCGATGACATGATGTCCGACAAAAAAAAGCAGCATGAAGATGAGAAACAAGACAATAAGCAGCAGCAACAGCAGCAAAGGAAAGAAGGGGAAGAGAAAAGAGAACACAAGCATAAAAATGAGCAACTCGACAAAAATCCAAAAAGTGAAGATGACAACGAGGACATAAAAGAACCGCAAAAAGAATCTGTTTTTGATATCGGAGACTCGATTGATACAAGAGCAGTAAGGCAAAAACAAAAGAAAGATAAAACATATCGCAGGAAGATTTCTGGAAGAAGGATTCCCTCACTCTCTCTTCGCAATAACGGGAAATACGTACGGCATGGACTCCCAAAAGGAGAGATAAAGGATGTTGCACTTGATGCTACAATACGCACAGCCGCACCTTACCAGAAAGAGAGAAAACATGATTCTGATTTAGCCGTTGTTATCAAAACGCAGGATATTCGGGAGAAGATTCGAGTAGGGAAAATATCAACCGCAACGATGTTTGTCGTGGACGCTTCAGGTTCAATGGGTGCGAATAGAAGAATGGAGAGTGCAAAAGGTGCCGTTCTATCTTTGCTATTGGATTCGTATCAGCAGAGAGACAAGGTTGGACTGGTTGCGTTTAGAGGTGACCAGGCAGATACCCTGCTTCCTCTGTGTTCAAGCGTAGATTTAGCTTATAAGGGCTTGAAGGAACTTCCTACTGGTGGAAGAACACCGTTAGCCGCAGGTCTGGAAAGAGGATTGAATCTTCTAATGGCTGAGAAGCAGAAGGATGAAGGAGCGATACCCGTCCTGCTGTTAATCTCTGACGGTCGTGCAAATGTTTCCTTTTCAGATAAAGACATTAAAGTGGAATTGTTAGCGCTCGCTGAGCAGGCACGAACTAAGGGCATATTTGTGATTGTGATTGATACAGAGATAGTTAATAAATCGTTTATACAAATGCAGCTTGGGTATTGCAGAGAGATAGCTGCCAGCTCAGGGGGAAAATATTATCCTATCGCAGATTTAACATCGCAGAAAGTGCAGGATATTATTATTCATGAGCGAGAGCGAAGCGTATTGAGTGATTTGCAGGCTGTTTTGGGATGAAAATGACATCAAGCACTGAAACCATATCAGGAACGGAAAAAATAGCGGAAATAAAAGAGCAATACAAGAAGTTTATTGGACGGAAAATCCTGTTCATTCTCTTTTCCCTCATCTTGATTTTTATTATCGCAGGCGTAGCCGCAACGCTTGGCTCTTATCCCATCACAGTTACAGAGGTATATTCAATAATATGGCATG
>JAUXGS010000156.1 GCA_030621945.1 Methanosarcinales archaeon
CTTTCGGAGCATTGCCAAGGACGTGGGTTTTGCTGAGTGGGCTTTACATGCAGACCACATAACGGTAAAGAAGGGAACGGAAGACGAACTAAAGGAAGTCAAGAGCTTGGTTGAGGCACAAATAGCGGCGGGCTATACCTCTTTTGCAATAGACGCTTCTTTTCTTTTTGATCTGAGCGAACCAACCGTTTTAGGCCAGCTTCAGAGGAATATTGATGTAAGCACGGAGCTTGCTAACTTTATTAAAGAGCTGATGGCTGAAAGAGAGTTTGGATTAGAAGTAGAAGTTGGCGAAATAGGTAAGAAGGATAAGGACGGGTTAGTCCTTACTACGGTTGCAGAGGCGACCACTTTTATTAAAGAGCTGCACAAGAGGGAGGTATTCCCAAACGTTTTAGCCATTGCCAACGGGTCAACGCACGGAAATATATATGATGAGCACGGGAATGTCATTGAGCAGGTTTCAATAAATATAGAACGAACGGTGGAGATAGCGAAGGCAATCGAACCTTTTAACGTGCGGATTGCACAGCACGGTATCACTGGCACACCGCTCAAATTTATAAGCACAAAATTCCCTAAAGGTTTAATTCTCAAAGGCAACGTGGGTACATTCTGGATGAATCTGGCATGGGAAGTATTTGAGATCTTTGAACCGGAGTTATATGACGACATATGGAATTGGACTTTGGGCGTGTATAGAGATGAGGCAGCAAAGAAAGGGATAACGAAAAATGACGAAATTTTTGGTAAGTACAGCAAGTTTGCAATAAAGGAATTCAAGGATAGGATATACAACGTCTCAGAAGAGACGAAAGAAGCACTTGAAGCCAAAGCTTATGCGGAAGCTATGATGTTCTTTAAAGCTTTTGGTGCTGTAGGCACTGCTGATAAAGTTAAGGAATACGTATATGCGCAATAAGGAGTGAGAAATCCTAAATCATGAGCACCAAACTGTGGGGCTCTGCCCCCTCCAACCCCGCAAGCCATATAAAGGCGCAATCAAAAATCCAAAATATCAACAACGAGAGCAAGGGTTCAAGCAAGCATACATGCATGCTCAGTTCAACTCCCAGTGGCCATTCAAGGTTTAAGTTTCCTCAAAGGCAGAAGATAATACACGTCGTGCCTCTTCATCACGGCGTTTATGTTCTTGCTGTAGCGCATCCCCACGCTTGAAGCACTGCTCTGCTTTCTCATCATCTCCCGTAATTTTGTAAACCTGCCCAAGATTGTAGTTCGTGGATATACCTTCGTCCATGAGATACTGCTTGAGATTCAGTGCGGCATTAAAGAACCCAATTGCCATTTCATACTGCTCTAAGCTTGCGTACGCGACTCCACAATCATTACACGCCTTAGCAGTTGTAGGACGCGTTGGCTCTTTCTTTATGATCTCCCTGTAAACGTCTATCGCCTCTTCAAATTTCCCTTCCGCAAGGCATTCTTCTCCGACAAGCAGCAGATCCTCGGCAGTCTTCTCCTCTTCCATCTCAGCCGGCTCTTTTTCTTCGCCCATGTACCATAATAAACCCTGACATTTTATATACCTCTTGCGAATGAGTTGCATGGTGCGGATAAAAGTTCAAGCTCTGAGTGCTAAACACAAAATAGTATATTCTGATTTTTTTCACTTTGGAAAGCAGTCAGGCGTTTTCACCCCAGCGTACCCGCATCTTCTCGCACCTGCATGCGTAATTGCTTATGTATTGCTATTATCTCATCTTTCTTTCTTTCGTCCGCGCGTTCGAGATTATGGAAATACGTCTCCCTTATATCCTCAATGGCCCTATTTTTTGTTCTCGTTCTCTCTTTTCTGGATGGTCTCGAGTAAATGTGAAAGTTTATATTAAAGAGAGAATATGATACATTAGATACATTAATATGACAAAAACAATAGTAGCGGTGTATGAAGACGGTATGTTTAAGCCACTGCAGAAGATAGATCTCCCTGAGCACAAACATGTTCATTTAGTAGTTATACCAGAGGAGGAGGAGGGCCTATTGGAATTACAGAAAAAGGAATTATCGAGCATAACCGGTATTGGGGAAAGTGGCATCAGCGATGTTTCACGCAGACATGACCAATATATCTATGAGGGATAGATAAACTTGCCTTACATATTCGTTGATACCGGTGCTTGGTATGCACTTCTGGATAAAAGTGATGCTAATCATCATGCTGCCGTGAAGTTTAAAGACTCAATAGTCCATCCATTGGTGACCAGCAACTACATCGCAGATGAGGTCATAACTCTTGTCAGAAAACGTCTGGGCTATAAAGTCGCTGTCGAGATCGGACAAAAACTATGGGGTGAATCAATTACCAATCTTATCCGTGTGACGCTACAAGATGAGAAAAAGGCATGGGAAATATTTGTAGGATATTATGATAAGAGCTTTAGCTTTACTGACTGTACAAGTTTTGCTTTAATGGAACGACTTGGGATAACTGAGGTGTTTGCATTTGATGAGCATTTCGCGCAATATGGGAGTTTTATCGTATTACCACTTGAATAGTGAGTTCAAACGTTTTTTGAGAGGGCTTAATTAGAGTTTGTTTATGATTTAGACATTTGAATTTGTTTAGAGTTTAGAACTCAGGGGTTAGTATTCTTGCTTTGCATTTCTCTTTTTTAATATTTCACCCCAGCTTACCCGCGTCTTCTCGCACCTGCATGCGGAATTGCTTATGTATCGCTATTATCTCATCTTTCTTTCTTTCGTCCGCGTGCTCGAGATTATGGAAATACGGAAACGGTATCTTTCCTTTTTGCCTTGTTATAAACTCCTTTATATCCGCTGTAATAATGCTATCAGGAATATTCGCAGGATTTGCTTCAAACTCCTTTCGATTCGCCTCCCAGTCCGTCACTACGTCCATCGCAGCTCCTTTACCGCCTCGTTCAAACGCCTCACAGACTAGATAAAGAAACCGAATATCAACAGATGCCAGCCCGACGTTGGCATACGGAACTGCATACTCGTTACCATTGAAAACAATTGCGACACCGTCGTGTGCTGTAACCTCGTTCAGCATCTTATAATCCGTGATGCTGTCGCCCACCGCGATTATATCTCGTAACGCAATCCTCTTTTCGTGTGCAATCGCCCGTATCGCGTCTGCTTTCCGTTCACCGCCTATCACCCGTGTCGAAAAAACATCAAAGCCCAAATCAGGCAGTTGATGGAAAAAGAATTCATCCAAGCGGTTCACTATCCGAACCGTATCGTCGCTCTCAATATCTACATAAAGCTCGAGTATATCTTTTTGCGCGTCTTTTAGTAATGCAAAGGCTGATTCTGGTAACGCACGCCTCATTTTCGCTAAATCGAGTTTTGTGCACATAATATGGTCCTCAGGTAC
>JAUXGS010000015.1 GCA_030621945.1 Methanosarcinales archaeon
ATCCGTGTTAATCTGCGTTAATCTGTGTCAATAATTTATTTTCTTGTGGAATCTCGTGGTTCTTGAATACCGATATTATACCATCTCGCAGACCACGTCAACACCCTTATCTTATCTATATTGCGCTTTTCTATCTTTGCTTTTGTGTCTATGCTTCTGATGAGCAGCGGAAACGGATACCGGTACCCGGAATCGTCACCACCTGTAATCTCCTTAATCAGGTTATGCTCGCCGCTTGCAACTACCATTTTGAGCTCGTCTTTATAATCCTCCACCAGCGCTTCAAATACCGCTCTTGCCTTATCCGCATGATGCCTGATGTCCTCGTCGCGGAGTCGTTCAAATCTACGCTGACTCCATCCTCCTTTTGTGTGCTTCTCCTTTACATTACTACGAACGATCTTGTAATCAATAAACGCTTCTCGATTTGATATTCCGATAAACGACTCCCCTGCATGTGCCAATAGGATGCAAAATACCTGATTCCGCTCTAATAGTTCTTGCAACTGCGTGGTATCAAAGACACGGTCGAGTTTCCATCTGGATTCAACTATCGGAAACGGCGGTGTCATAATCATGCGAACCATCCCCAGCCTCTTCGTATCGTAGAAGAGTGCCATACCTGTCGGTGACTCAATCCTTTGCATCAGGTATTTGACATCTTGCTCGAGGTCAATATCAAATTCATTCAGGTCGGTGAATGGTTCATTTGGGCGCAGGTAGACCGTGACAATGTCTTCATTTCTTGACCTGATCGAGCTAATCTGGGACAAAAGGTCACAAGATTGAGCATTTGTTAAAGTTACCGCTCGTTTGAAGGTTAGGTCATCAGTTTTTTGCGTTTCCTCTTTCAGATTCTCAAGCGTGTGTTCGAGATTGTCTATTCTTTTCTCTGCTTTTTTCAATGCCAAATCCGCTTCTTGTTTATCAGATACCGCCTTTTTTGCTCGCACCTCCTGCTTCGATAATCGTGTAGAGAGCGATTTATTTTCCGGTTCAAGCTCGTTAATACGTGCTTGCAATATTTCGATCTTCTTTTCCAATTCTTTCCGATTAAACAGCTTGTCAAACATTTTTTCTGAAAACGCAGATCAATCCCCACTGACCACATAAAGCGGTCTGTTGCAATCGCCAACCTTTCTCAGCATATTGTATCTATATCTTCTCATTTTTCTCCCTCAACCTTTTCCTTTGATTTATCCTGCTGTTCTTTCTTCTGCTTCAGCTTCAACCTCCGTTTATAGTAGCTTAAAGGATGATTAACCTTCTCGCACACGTCATCATTGTCAACGCAGTTGCCGTACGTGCGCATGGTCGAACATGACGGTGCTGTGTACTTGGTACTTCCCTGATTTCCTGCTATGTGCACCACCTGATACCGCGTTCGCTCTTCATCGAAATCCGGCGAGTTCTTATAAATCTCTATTATTTCATCCACCGTTAAACCGAGATTCAATAAAAAAGCAGTAACGGCAAATCGTGCGGTATGTGGCACGTTCACACCGTCCTTTAAATTCGCCAGAATAGCCGTGATACAGGGCGGAAAACAGCTTGGGTCCTTTACCCGGAAGCCCGCACTCGACTCAAAACCGCTATCTCCAAACTTCTTACGCCGTTCCTCCAATTCCGCTTCTATATCTCCGGTGTATTTTCGTACCGATTCGCAAAGAACTCCTGAAACGTCCAACGGCAGGTCTTTGCTTATCCGTGCATATATCGCTTCCTGGATAACGCGTAGAAATTCGCCCTTTCTCAAGTTCACCTGCCCCTTCTCCAGCCCGCGATTCACCAGTTTCCAGCGTTTATCACGCAGATTAGCCGTGAATCGCAGATAATCAACGAACGGCATCTGCACCGGCGCGTGCTCTATATGCGATAATCGCGAGAAATTTACTTGTATCTCAAACTCCTGCGCCATCTCGTAAATTAAATCTGTGCCCGCGCTGGAACCCGTGCTGGAATCCTCCAACAGTTTATTGTACGCCGATTTAGCTTCTGATAATGCATATCTACGCACAAGGTGTGCGTTACCGATACAGGACACTAAAATACGGGCAAAGGGATAGGATAACAATTCCATCTCTGCCTGCGCAGTACTCATGATAACCGGCTTTCGGACCGCTCCTTCCCGTATCGCTTCACGTACTCGCTCTTTACCTCGCAACCGTGCACGTTCAAAAGTGGCCGCAGTGATCAAATCATCCAGCGTAACTCCTAACGCTTCTACATAATTCGACGCTGCAGACAGAAAAGGATAGAAGCATAATCGTGCTTCTTCAGTTACTCCTTTCTCCATCATCCCCTGACGAGCCGTTCGTTGGCCTTTCACTGACCCGTCTTCTATCTATAAATTAAAATGCTTATTCGGACTCTATCCGCGGTGCAAGCAAATAGCTGACTTTGCCTTTACCATCTGCCACTTCAAAATCTACTTGTAACGGATAATCCTTTCCAAGATTGAGCGTTATATTCTCTGCATGACTCATTCCTTTGCTCATTGCCGCGACGTAGTCCAGCGAGTATAAAGAATGAAGCGTTCCCGGCGTCAGATGTACTAATTGCTCCTTTCTCAGCCCTAACCGCAGTTTATCCATATCGCCTTCTACCTCCATGTAGAACTCCTCCCCATCTACACCCAGCATTATGTGATCGCCTATCTTCTCCGCAGCGCGTATCGTTCTTCTAAACTCATCCGTCTCGATGATTACCTGCACGGGAAACTCAAGCTCCGGCACCTTCGGCTCTTTCCTCAGCGAAGCGGGGTCAAGCAAGGAGACGGTATACGCGAGACTGCCCATCCTCGTGAACAATTTTTGAGCTTGCTCATCCAGCTTCAAATTGACCTCGGCACTTCCTCCTATTCCCAGGATGCCATGCAACTTATTGAAATCTATGCCCACCTCAGTAGCAGCCGTGGATTCATTCGCAGCTTCAGCGCCTGATTCCTTCTCAAATCGAAAATCATCAAAAGCACCACGTTGTAACTCAAACGAAACCATTGCTACATTTGCAGGATCAACAGCTCGGAGTTGTAACCCATCCTCCGCTATTCTTAACTTCCCTTCATCCACTACTGCTGTAATTGACTCTATACATTCTCTTAACACTATTGCATCTATCTTAGCCTCAAACATTTCTCTCTTTTTCCTCCTATGGCTTGGTATAATAATAAACCAATATATATTTAAAGTATTTGGTGTGATATAATGCAACATAAGCAAGAACACACAGCCTTAATAATCAAGGTTTCTGATTTAACGCACTATATGCTGTGCCCTCGACTGGTTTATTTCCGTGCGCGGGGGTACGAGCAACCAAAAATAGCAGAGGGTAAAGAAAGGAGCGTAATTGAGCATATTCTACTGAAGGAGTTGGGTTTTAATGTGCGCGAAAATTACGGTGGGAACGCAGAGGGCGGAGAGGGTGATAAACACGAGGAGGAAGATGTAAAACAGGTAATTGAGGATATCGTGGACGGCGTGGAATGGATATATAAGGATGAATTGAAAACAGTGGATAAGGATTTTTTTGAAGACGTGAAAAGCGATTTTTTGAGCGGGATAGAAAACACCGAATGGCTCGATAAGCTAAAAAACGAAACCACAACGCTGGCTGAGTTAGAGCGTGCCTATGGCTATGAAAGGGAACATACAATGAGATCTGAAAAGTTAAGCATGGTCGGCAGCGTGGACAAGCTGATACGAACAGAGGAGGAAGCTATACCGTGCGTGATAAAAACGGGTAGATGCCCTGAGTATGGCGTTTGGAAAAGCGATAGGATGCAGTTGGCGGCGTATGCAATGCTCATCGAGGATGAGTTCGGAACAACGGTACAGAGAGGTTTTGTGGACTATATAAGAACAGCAGAAATTCGGGAATCGCATATAAGAAAGAGGGATAGAGCACTTGCGTTTCAGATATTAAAGCACGTGAAAAAGATTAAAAAGGGTGCTTACCCCGAGAAAGGGGAGAATGCACCCTGCGATAATTGTGCCTTCCTCGACCGCTGCGAGACTACTAAGAAGACACTGCTTTCAAAATTGCTTGGGAAATGAGTTTTCAAATAAGTATTAAGTATATAGAGAGGGTATAAGTCTTTGACGGTGTCTTCCTCCCGCTAAGGTTGTAGACAGGGAGGGGAGTTGATTGATAGCTATCGCAAAGCAAAGAAAGAAGAGGTGTTAAAAATGGAAGAGCGAGGTATGAGCAGGGAAATGATAGAGGCGCTGCTTCAGGAAAAGAAGTTGAAGGATTTATCGTATGAACGTATTTTGAGTTCGATGTGCACGTATCCGCATGAAATAGCAGTGTATGCACATAAGATGTTCTTGGAATCGAATTTGGGTGATTCCGGTCTATTCCCTGGGACAAGAGAGATGGAAGATAAAGTGATACTGATGTTAGGTGCACTGCTGGGCAATGAGAATGCATTCGGATATCTCTCCACTGGTGGAACAGAATCGAATATCCAGGCAATACGAGCGATAAGGAACAGGAAAAGGAAGGAAGGCCTGAGCGATATGAACATAATCGTGCCGGAAACAGCTCATTTCTCGTTTGACAAAATCGCTGACCTCTTGAGCATAAATGTACAAAAAGCCTCGCTGGATGAAGAGTTGAGGGTGGACGTGAATTCGGTAGAACGTTTGATCAACGATAAAACGATCGGTATAGTGGGGATAGCAGGGACGACTGAATTTGGGCAGATAGACCCGATAAAGGAACTCTCGGAGATTGCAATGGACAAAGATATCTTCTTATTCGTTGATGCTGCTTTTGGCGGGTTCGTGATTCCGTTTCTTGATGAGAACTATGAGTTCGATTTCTCTCTTGACGGTGTATCGGCTATTTCAATAGACCCACATAAGATGGGGATGAGCACGATTGCTTCGGGCTGTATTCTGTTCAGAGAGGAATCGTATTTGGATGAGTTAGCGGTGGCCACGCCGTATTTGACGACGAGGGGGCAGTGCTCATTGACGGGTACGAGAAGCGGCGCATCCGCAGCGGCTACGTATGCAGTGCTCAAATATCTTGGTAAAGAAGGGTTGAAAACAATAGTAGATGAATGTATGAGGCTCACGAGGCGGTTAGTGGAAGGTGCGAAGCGTATAGGCATTCCTCCCGTGATAGAGCCCGTTATGAACGTAGTAACGTTGAGCTTTTCAGAAGACGAGGTGGATAGGGTGGCGAATGCGTTAGAAGAGCGGAGATGGCGCGTTTCTACAACTCGAAAGCCAAAATCACTTCGATTGGTGATCATGCCACACACAGATGAAGAAACGATAAAATTGCTTTTGGAAGACTTGGAGGACGTGGTGTAGATATGATTATTTGGCAACGCTTTCTTATCTAAAGCAAAGTTTCTCAGCGTAGTTCTGAAAAGGAAGAAGTAAAAAGAGATTTAATCGGATTTAAACGTTCATGAAGTCAAAAAATCAATTTTCGAAATAAACCGCTTTTATAAACTCATAATTCCGTTTGACGTTGCTTTCTCCTTCTATTATCCTACCATGCCCGGGCAACAGAAGCTCGGTATCCAGTGCAGATATAGCCTCAATGGAGTTTCTCAGCTCGTCCATATTACCAAACGGCAAATCAGTTCTTCCTACACCTTGCTCAAACACCAGATCGCCGCAGATCAAAATCTTTTTATCCGCAGCGTAAAAGCAAATGCTGCCTGGTGAATGCCCCGGCGTATGTAATATCTCAAACTCTGTACTTCCCAAGCTTAACCGATCCTCAAGCACAAAATCCGCACTGAACTTCTTTGCTATACCAACGCCAAGGAATTTTTGAGATTCCTCAGCCATAATGTCAAGATAATCCACTTGTAAGGGATGGAGTGCAACTTTAGCACCCGAAATTCCCTTAAGTGCTGCTGTTGCGCCACAGTGGTCAGGATGAAGATGCGTAATCGCTATCACATCAATATCTTTCGGGTATATTCCATCGTCCTGCATCTCTTTAAGCTGCTGCTCAAGGTAATTTTCCAATCCCGGATCTATGAGCACTGTGAGTTCGTCCTGTATCACATACGTGTTCGCGTCAAGTGTTCCTTTCTCCTTGTACAAATACACGCCGTTTCTAATTCTCATGGTGTTCTTAAGGTGCTGCTAAAATGTAGAGAACAATCAAGCCCGATTCAATAAATGCAGCAACGAGGAGCAGAGGCACAATCAAGATGAGGTAAACTCTCAAACCCTCACCCAACATCATTTTTAACTGTCTTTCCTCTTTCCTCTTGAAAACCTCGCGTGCCAGTCTCAAGCCAATCGCCACACTGAAGAAATAAGCGGGGAGTTCAAACATGCCATGCGGCGCAATTGCAAGAAAGATAATCAAGCCCTCTTCGCGGGCAAACCAGCCGAGTAAACCACCGTTGAGAACGGCGGAAAACAAGGGGAAAATGCCCATCAACGGTCCCGTTAAGATATTAAGGAAACACGTAAAGGCGTTATTCAAGAATATCACGATAAAAAACGCCAGAAAAATTAGCCATGACGGATAGAGCTCTGTGAAATCTTCTATGCCCTCACTGAGCTGTTGAAGCCACGCCAATGACTCGTTAAAAGTTTCACTCATGAAACCCATATACCCTACGGCAATGGCGCCAGTGAAGAGGATAATAACAAACAAGATGTAAAATCGGAGCGAATGAAGATATTCTCGCAGTACTATTTCTCCTTCTTTCATTTTTATAAATGATGACTTTTGGGTTATATACTTTTGAGCAGAATGTATATACTTAGAGGTTATGGCAAATTCCCCTAACTAAAACGAAGTGCTATAAAGGAAAGCATATTCTGTCGTAGTCGGCAACCTACGCCGTAATTTCCTTACATCATCGCGATAGATAAAAAGTTCGTCACCTTTTCCGCTACCTTCTCCTTCCTGTTCTTTCTGCTGCCCCTCTTTTCCTTCCCTTAATATCCGCCTCACGAGCTCGCAATCCAGCTTTCCATGCACCTTTGCTATTCCCCTACCATAGTCCGGCGTTAATTCTATGTAAATCGGGAGCCTCAATTTTCTATGCGCCTCTTCCGGGACGAATCTCGCTATCTCCTCCAGTTCGCCTCTCTTTATGCGATGAATGCTCCCATCTCTTCCCTGCACTGCAGGTTTATCTTCCTTGAGCAATGCCAAAAGAGTCTTTCTTTCGGCGGGCAAATGCACGTTGAGCGCTTTAACCGCCTTTACGAAGATTTTGTCGTCGAACTTGCCTTTCATCATTACTAAATTACATTGGGCATGTTAGAATTTGTACTTTCAACGTTAAACAACATTTATATAGAACTACAAATATACTCAATAAAGGTGATATGACATGGCACAATTAGGTGGAACACCGATATTGGTTTTAAGAGAAGGCAGTGAGCGAACACGAGGTAGAGATGCGCAGAGCAGAAACATAATGGCAGCGAAGACCATTGCAAATGCCGTTAAGTCCACGCTTGGCCCGAAAGGGATGGACAAGATGTTAGTGGATTCAATGGGCGATGTGGTCATAACAAACGACGGGGCGACGATATTAAAAGAGATGGATATCGAGCACCCCGCAGCGAAGATGATGGTGGAAATATCGAAGACGCAGGATGAAGAGGTTGGCGATGGAACAACAAGTGCAGTAATCATTGCGGGCGAGTTGCTCAAACGTGCGGAGGATCTTCTGGAACAGGAGGTGCATCCAACGTTGATCGCAGCGGGATATAGATTAGCGGCAGAGAAGGCATATGAAATTTTAGATGGTATAGCGGGAGATATTTCACCAAAGGATTCAAAGACACTACGGGAGATAGCAATAACATCTATGACCGGAAAAGGTGCGGGGACTGCACGAGAAATGTTGACTGATCTCGCAGTGAACGCAGTGAGTATGGTAGCGGAAAAAGGAGTGAAGGAGATAGACATTGACCACATAAAGTTAGAGAAGAAAATGGGTGGCAGCACTGAAGATACCGCATTGATCATGGGCATGATAATAGACAAGGAGCGTGTGCATCCAGGCATGCCAAAAACAGTGAAGAATGCAAAGGTAGCGCTGATAAATTCTGCTATAGAAATAGAGAAGACCGAGGTGGATGCGAAGATAGAGATTACCGCACCGGAACAGTTAAAAGCATTCCTGGAAGAAGAGGAGAAGATGCTGAAGGAGATGGTGGAGAAAGTGAAAGCGAGTGGTGCAAACGTGCTCTTCTGCCAGAAGGGAATAGATGACTTGGCACAGCATTATCTTTCAAAAGAAGGCATAGTTGCGGTGAGAAGAGTGAAAGAGAGCGACATGAAGAAGTTGGCAAGTGCAACAAGCGGGAAGATATTGACGAGCTTAGAGGAAGTTAGACCAGACGATCTTGGAAAAGCTGGGCAGGTTGAGGAAAGGAAGATCGGCGGAGAGGAGATGATATTCGTCGAGGATTGTCAGAATCCGAAAGCCGTGTCTATACTGCTACGAGGCGGAACAGAGCATGTCGTGGATGAGCTGGAGCGAGGAATGCATGACGCACTGAAAGTGGTAGCTGTTGCTTTGGAGGATGGCAAGTATGTCGCAGGAGGCGGAGCTGCGGAGATAGAACTGGCGCTCAAGCTGCGGGATTATGCCGCAAGCGTTGGAGGTCGGGAGCAGTTAGCAATACAAGCATTTGCTGATGCTGTCGAGGTCGTTCCGAGGGCGCTCGCCGAGAATGCGGGCTTAGACCCCATTGATATGCTCGTGGCACTTCGGTCAGCTCATGAACGCGGCGAGAAGAATGCAGGCTTAGATGTGTTCAAGGGCGAACCGACAGATATGGTAAAGGCAGGTGTTATCGAGCCGCTACGGGTAAAGACGCAGGCTATCAGCTCAGGAACGGAATCAGCAACGATGATTCTGAGGATAGACGATGTAATTGCATCGAGTAAGGAGTCAATGCCAGCCGGTGGAGGTATGCCTCCTGGCGGTGGCGGCATGGGCATGGAAGGAATGGGAGATTACTAATTCTTTCTTTTCCCTCCCCTCTTTTTTTATTTTTTATTTAAACGCTGAGAACGTGTGTTTGATTTTAGCATAAGGAGTGGAAGATAGAGGAACAGATAAAAATGGGAAGAATAATAGGCATTGACCTTGGAACAACGAACTCAGAAGCAGCTTTTGTAGATGAAAGTGGCGATGCAAAGATAATACCGAGTGCCGAGGGCAGTGCATACGGCGGAAAGATGTTCCCATCGGTAGTGGCATTTACCAAGGAGGGTCAAAGGTTAGTAGGCGTAGCAGCGAAGCGGCAAGCGGTGGTTAATCCTGAAGGGACTATAAGAGAAACAAAGAGGCAGATGGGAACTTCAGAGAAGATCCATGTAAAGTCGGTAAACAAGGAGTTTACACCTCAAGAGATTTCCGCAATGGTGTTGCAGAAGATAAAAACGGATGCAGAAGCATATTTAGGCGAAACCGTAGATGCAGCGGTTATTACCGTGCCCGCATATTTCGATGATAATCAGCGGCAGGCGACGAAGGACGCCGGCGAGATCGCGGGATTTGAAGTGAAACGGATAATAAACGAGCCTACGGCAGCGGCAATGGCTTACGGGCTTGGTAAGGAAGAAGAATATAAGGTTGCCGTTCTTGATTTTGGTGGCGGCACGTTCGATGTTACGATTATGGATATTGGTGAAGGAGTATTTGAGGTGCTTTCTACCAGCGGGGATACGCAGTTGGGCGGCACCGATATGGATGCTGCGATTATAAATTGGCTTGTAGAAAGATTTAAAGCTAAGGAAGGGATAGATTTGCGGAATGACCTGACGGCGATGCAGCGGTTACGGGATGAAGCGGAACGAGCGAAGATAGAACTCTCGTCTTCTATCACTACAACCATTAATCTGCCGTTCGTTGCAGTCTCAGAAGGTGAGCCGAAGCATTTTGAGGAGACGCTTACACGGGCAAAATTAGAAGAATTAACTGGGCCTACCCTGAGAAGGCTGGATCCACCTATACGACAAGCACTGAAAGATGCAAAGCTCTCGCCTGATGATATTGACAAGATAATACTTATTGGCGGACCAACGCGGATGCCGATCGTGAAAGAGCGGTTTGAGCGGATATTGGGGAAGAAGACAGAAGGAGGAGTTGACCCCATGCAATCAGTGGCACTCGGTGCGGCGATACAGGCAGGCATATTAGGAGGACAGGTGAAGGAAGAGATCGTTTTGCTTGATGTCATTCCGCTTACGCTCAGTGTGGAGACTTTAGGTGGTGTTGCAACTCCTTTGATAGAACGGAACACCACGATACCAACGAAGAAATCGCAGGTATTTACCACCGCGGCAGATAGTCAAACCAGCGTGGAGATACATATCTCGCAAGGTGAGAGACCGATGGCGACGGATAACACCTCGTTGGGACGATTCCATTTGGATGGTATTCCGCCAGCACCGCGTGGTATACCGCAGATAGAAGTGACATTTGACATAGATGCAAACGGGATTTTAAACGTCACGGCAAAGGATTTAGGGACGGGAAGGGAAGCTTCGATTAGAATCACCGCGTCAACGAAACTGCCAAAGGAAGATATAGACGAGATGGTGAAGGCTGCCGAGAAGTACAGTGAGGATGATAAGAAGCGTAAAGAGGAGATAGAACTCAGGAACCAGGCTGCTTCGCTCGTTTATACCACCGAGAAGACTATTGAAGAGCTGGGTGATAAGATAAGTAAAGACCAGAAGGATAAGGTAGAACGTGCGAAGGATGCGTTGAAGGAGTCGTTGAAGGGGACGGACATGGCAAAGATAAAAGCGGGTGTGGACGAGCTGACGAAAGCGCTGCACGAGGTTTCCGCAGTGGTGTATCAGGAAGCTGCGAAGCAGGCTGCAGAAGCTGAAGCCGCTAAACAAGGTACAGAGGAGGGCAAAGCAGAAACCGAAGCTGGAACAGGGGAGAAGAAGGAAGCGGGCGATTACGTTGATGTGGAATACGACGTGAAGGATGAGGAGGAGAAGTGAGTGAAGATTTCTTCACTATTCTACCCTCATACCGCTTTTATTTTTTATTTTATTATTAGTGGCGAATGGCGCGAATAAGAACAATTAAGTTATATAGCTCCTAAAAGAAATACATTAGCTTTAGTTTTAGGGCGGG
>JAUXGS010000013.1 GCA_030621945.1 Methanosarcinales archaeon
GCGGGTTCAGCAGCACGATCACCAATTCGTATTCTTCGCCTTCTAGCAATCCAATGGGAATCACGTGGGACGGCACAAACGTAATATCAGCGGATAATAATACGAACAAGCATTATAAGCACAGCGGGTTCAGCAGCACGATCACCAATTCGTATTCTTCGCCTTCTAGCAATCCAATGGGAATCACGTGGGACGGGAGGTATGGGGTCACTTCAAAATCTTCTGCTGATTCGGGAATTGGCGCAGATATCCTGGCTTATTTGTCGGTTATTCTTACCCAATCGGACGTTGGTTCCGGTGCGGAATCGTTAGGGGCGAGAACGTTAGGTGTACTCGATATCGGAACAGGCGCAGATGAGGCGCAACTCATAGCAACGTTAACGAAGTCGGACCAAGGAACAGGAACAGATGAACTCACAGCCATCATAAATATTCTGCTTGGTAGCGATGTTGGTTCAGGGACAGATGCACTTTCGGAGTTCATAGCTACTATTACACAATCCGATGTCGGTTCAGGCGCGGGATCATTAAGGTCAAGAGCATTGGGCGCAGCCGATCAAGGAGCAGGAGCAGACGCTCTGACAGAACTCATAGCGATTATCTCAAAATCAGACACAGGAGCAGGAACAGACGCTCTCTCCGAACTCATAGCGATCATTGAAAAATCGGATACAGGAGCCGGGGCAGATGCCTTATCGTTACTTTTAGGTATCATTACCCCTTCGGACACCGGCTCAGGGGTAGAATCATTAGGCTCGAGAGCGTTAGGTGCACGAGAAACAGGTACTGGCGCAGACGCCCTCTCAGAACTCATCGCAACGCTAACCAGTTCTGATAGCGGAGCGGGAACGGAATTAGCCGCGACAATTGTAACTTTCATACTCCTTAAACTTCTTCACGAAAGACAAGTAAATATAATGGCTTCGCAAGACGATAGACCGGTAAACATCACACTATCACAGGAGGCGATTACAAGTTAAATGTCGAAACTATACCATCAAGGTGAAACGTTCCCACAAAAAGTGCTCGTCACCGATGCCGTCAAGACTCTTATAGATCCCACTTCAATCGTCATTACAATTATCGACAGTGAAAGCACCACAAAAGTTGATGCTGAAGCGATGATAAAAGATTCCACCGGGACATATCATTATTATCATCTTATCCCCACAGACGCCGTAATAGGCACATGGACAACAGAGATAAAAGCACTCAAAGGATTCACCGCAATCGAACAGGATCAATTTACGGTAGTTGCAGCAATAGCTTAAGCATTTCAAGGTGAAGAAGAAAGAAAAGACGAGGAGGAAAGAAAAGAAAAGATGCCACCGCTAACCACCTATGCCCGGGTTCATCATCGTCCCGGGTTTTCGGATAAAGACGTTGATTCTTCGCACGTAGAGGAATTTATCGAAGACGCTCAGGCATATATTGAAGCTGAAGCGAACCGTACCTTTGCGGTGGCCGATAGCGATTATAAATTAGCTCGCGGCGCATGTACCGATTTGGCAGCGGCATATTCTATTCTCCACGCGCTTGGCGGTGCGTACTCTGGGTTGCAGTTTAGTGAAGATGAATTAAACATCACTGCGCAGCAGCGATCTAAGCTTGAACTCGTTAATTTGTTTTTTTCGCGTGCTGAAAAGGCAATTGATATCCTCAAACCTCATAAAAAAACCGCTTTGATACCTAAAGCTTCAACAGAGGAGTAAAGAAAAAAGAGAGCAAAGTCTTAAACAATTTGAACAACATCTGTTCATTATGGCGGTTGTATATTCTTCTTCTGCGCTGATTAAAAAGGCGGTAAAGTGGATTCCGGCGGGGCTCGTGGACCCCACTGATTTTGATAATTATATATATCAAGCAGAGAGTCTAATTGACGAAAGTATGGGCAAGGTGGCGCGGGGTGCGGGTGCGGATTTTGTTTTCGATGCAAAAAGCCATGGAATAATTCAAAGGGCTGCTACGGCGATCGGGGCGTTCTACGCTATCACATATAATGTATCGGCGTTTCCTCTTCTCGAGGAATCAGAGATGGGTGCCAACTTGCTATTTTATGATCAGCTTAGAGCTTTGACGTTGCTTTCGGATACGCGCGTTTCCGATTTCCTTCAAGATTTTTCTTCAACTGTTACCACTCTGACGTATTCCTCCGCTGCATTGGTGAAGAAAGCAGTGAAATACATGCATGCTGATCTGCTTACTGCGGACATAGAAACTTTTATCTTTCAAGCAGAGGGTCTAGTTGATGCCGTAATGCGAAAGACCGCCAGGGGTGATGCAGCTGATTTTACATTCTCTGCAACTAAGCACGGGCTTCTCCAGCGTGCTGCGACTTCAATAGCGGCTTTTTATTGCGTCACCTACGATCCTGCTTCCCACCCTCTTTTGGAAAGCGGGGAGATGAGTTGTAACCTTTTATATTATTCTCAGCTTCGTGATTTAAATCTATTGTCGGACATCAGGGTCGTGGATCATCTTTCGTCTCTATAATCCCTTCCCGCTTTAGTGTATTTAGCACAAATTGTTCTGCATCTGTGCGTTTCAAATCACTTTCCCAGATGAAAACAGGAATCATTTATATTTCTTATAGTGCTTTTTACGAAAGGGCAAAAGCGCATCAGCCCGTAACTTTTTATTTACATTACGCAATAACCTATCGGGTAAAGTTCACAACGACAATTATCATGGAACGGCGGTACACAGTCCTTTTCCGTCAGCATATCTATCGTGCCAATCTCCCCTATCTTTGTCTCACATAGCTCACACGCATCTCGTTCTCCTCTTACCTCATACACGTTCTCTATCCTTCTCCCCCCAATAACCGCCTCTATTTCCGCCTGCGCATCCTCGCGCACGCCGATCAACCTCCAGTAATCCTTATCCGATACCTCCGCCCCCTCAAATACCGCATTCCCAAAATATCGTGCCATACACATTCGTTGTCTTAAACTCTTTTAAGTCTCTTTTCTGTTCATGCCTCGCAGAAAGAAAAGATCCAAAATAAAACTTCCCTCTCCTACGGACAAAACCCCCCCGTTCCCTAAACTTCTTCGTGGAGCATCCGGCCCGCCACCTATTTTCCCGATTAACGTACCCCGCCGCCGATCGAAATTCGATAAATACCCGCGCATAATCCGGATTGCCCGATCAATCAAATCGCTACTCAAAGTCGAGCCTGATAAGCCTGTTCGTATGCCTTCTTTTCCAACTCTCGCGTTCCCACGACTTTATACTCGTTACTCAATCATGAAAACGTATACTGCCGTAAGCGACGCAAACGGCAAAATCACGGTAACATTCCCGCGTGTATTCCGCAAGATCCCGGGTGTTGTCATCTCACCAAAGGATGCCGGGACTTGGTTTGAACATGTGCTTTCTACGAATGAGTTCGGATTTACGATACAAATATTGAAGACGGCGCATGCGCATCAGCACGCGAATTCAGGCGGCGGAGGCGGACACGACCATAGTACAGGTAATTCTAATTATGCAGGGAATCATTGGCATTATACAGATGACAAAGGTGGGCACGATCATACGATTGCGACAGATGGCGGTGTGAAAACATCAGCAGCTACGGGAACATATATATCAGGTGGACTGATTGCGGACGGGGGTGCGCAGTTAACATATTTACACGAATACTCAGCGGGATGCGCCGATCCCCCGGCTTGTTATATCAGTTGGGTTATTACCGGTATCAATGACGGGCTGGATCTAACTACAAAAACTCATACTCACACCACTGATATCGACCATTCACATTCCGAATCCACCGAACCCGACCATTATCATGATACCGATTGGGATGGCGATCATGAACATACAATACCCAACTCAAATACCGAACCGAACCATGACCATCCAGTCCCCGATTCAAACGAAAAAGAAGCTTCTTTACTCGCTAACACCTCTGTCACATTTACGTACTTCGCACAGGAGGAAAGTTAAAGTTAAAAAGGTTTATATATTGAAGAGGATACTACACAAATATGATAAAAGTAAAAGGGACCCCAACACGACAATCCAACGGGAAGTCTGTATGTGTAACTTTGGAAACCCCTGAAGGAAAAGAGTATGAACGCTTTGCGAAGCTCGAACATGTTCTTGATGAGGGCATATTCAAGAGTCTGTTACAGACATGGGATAGACAGATAAAAGAGGAAGAAGCGCGAGTGGAATTAACAAAAGAAGATGTTGAGAAAGTACTGAAGAAACGCGCAAAGATGGAAATAAAGGATTGATAAGATGGGCGACATACTCGTACCCGGGCAAAAGGTGCAGATACCTTCTATACCCTTCAACTTCTTAGTAGTCATAAACGATTCTTCTTATAGCTTGGATATAACGTCCATGCATAACAATATTATGAATCCGATGATAATCATTAAAGATGTAGCGAAAAAGGACGATAAAGCAACTGAAGAGCAGCTGAAGAAGCTCGAAGGCATGGAGGCTGGCAGATAATACATAAATAGTCAACAAAATGAACAAAGAAGAGTTCATCAGAAGGTACGGAGAAGTGGCATGGGGGAAAATGCTACATCAAAGCAAGGGTCGGAACGCGCAATTTCGTAAAGAACATCGCGAAGAAATGAATGCCAATCTTAAAGAATGGCGTGCGAGCAACCCAGATAAGGTTAAAGCGGATCATCACGAAGAGCAACGCAAAGGGGGCAGGCGATACGAGAAACATTTAAAATACAAAACAACAGGCATTCCTGGTGAAAAAGAACGCATCAGGGGAAAGCACAATTACTATTACCGCTCATGCAAAAGGATTGTTGCCCCGGGAAGCCAACTCCATCATGAGTGGATCGCCAATACCCCCAACTACAGAGGGGTAGCTTTAGTTGAGGCAGACCCACATCGTCATGGAATCATAGACCCTATTCTAATTTTAGAAGGCGCAATCACACTCCTAACAGAAAAAGGTTTAGGCAGGTGAAAAAGAAAAAGAATGAAAAAAACAGGAATAGTATTAGCTGCATGGTAATAGCGACATTATTGGTAGGAACAGCAAGTGCAGCGCAAACAAGTTTCTCCGTAGCTGTCAATGATGGCACGGCACGAGTCCAAACATCGTTTAGGTCTACCACCGAGGGCGACGTACCACCTTATGACGAGAGCGGATACGAGTTTAACCTCTTTGCCATTCACGCAGACCAGTTTCAAATGACACATATGGTCAACACGGACGAAGGTGTTGAGGTGGAAAATGGAGTTGGATATAGCCCGGCAATTTATGGGCTCAAACGGATATTTATGGATGAAAAAGTTAGAACCGCAAGAGTTTTTGAAGGCGATAACGCGAGCATTTGTTGCGATAGCTCAGCCGAAACAAGGGTCAATGCGTATGTTTTAAATTATGAATCAGTAAGTGCTTCCAACAACAATCAACTCTTGTTCGCAGTAAATTCCGCTGGCGTGGGTAATGTAAATGTGCTAACCACAGAGAACAGGCTAATAGGGAATCAGAACGGAACATGGAGTGCAACTTATGAAAGCGATAGAATGAGCGTTAGCAATGGGGCATATAACCTGAGCGCGGAATTTATGTCCGAAGGATGCGACTACCCCGCGTTGGCAGCAGAGAAGAAAGACATGGTGTGCCCTTTCTACCCATAGGGTGGGTCTGTCAGATAATACAAAAAATAGGGAGGAGAAGTTAAACGAGCTTCTCCTCTTTTAATTTATTTAACCCAATGTCTAAAATAAAAATAGAAGATTTGAAAAAGCAATCAGGGGCAATCCCTTCCGCCTATGATGAACGAGATTTTCCATTCAGCGTTCTCCCAACTGTAAAGAGGGAAGAGATACCTGAAGAGTTCTCGCTCCGAAGCGAGCAAACATCAGTTAAACATCAGGGAACGGTAGGTGCGTGCACGGCATTTTCCGCTTGCGCGATTAATGAGATACTGCAAAAAGTTAAAAATCTCAGCGAAGGACATCTATATTGCCGAAGAGAAAATAAACCGGGCCCGGGGATGCATCCTCGTGATGCTTGCAAAATACTACAAAAAAAGGGAGTGTGCTCTGAGAGTTGCTGGCCTTACATTTCAGATGTTAAAAGACTCTGTGGGTACTCGCCTTGCAATACCGTGGGCATTCAATCAGAAAGATATAGGATAACCTCATATCATCGCTGCTTCAATTCTTTAAAGGATACCTTATTCTCTACAAAGTTACCCATCCTAATTGTCGTTCCTGTATACGAGAACTGGGAAAGCATAGGTGCAGACGGAAAGGTGCCAATGCCGGGGGGCAATATGATTAGTTATCATTCTCTCGTGTTGACCGGGTGGTCTAAAAACTACCTCGAAGTAAAGAATAGCTGGGGTGCGGATTTCGGTGACAATGGATACCTCTACATTCCAGAACATTACCCAGTTACGGAAGCGTGGCTAATGAAGAAAGAAGAGCAACCAAATGGCGAAGAAAAGGTGAACGTTGAAGATTGGCAAATAGGCAAGAAGAACCTCTTCGGCGCTAATGTTACGTTTACGATTATCTCGACTGTAAAATGCCAAATGGGGTTATACGTCAACGGTAAAAAACCAAGATTTTCAAAGCGCATACGGGAAGGCGCAAACAAGATCCACTTCAACATAGATTATGAACTTAATTCTGAAACGGGTCTGAGACTGGAATTTACGGAAGGCATGTTTTCCAACAAAAAGGTAATCGGAAGTTGGGAAGGAAATCTGAAAGTGGGTGCGGAGATAACCACGAAATAAGATAGTCCTTTATATAGACCTACGCGCTATACCTTATTATGCCCTCGCAACCCCCGGCAAGTGAGGTGAAGAAACCAAAAGTACAAATAACCAATATCATCGCCAAGTCCCAACTCGTGCCGCCCTTCGATCTTTCTTCACTCATAGTCAAACACCCTTTTGACCACAAAGCCGTTCTGACCAGGATATTCATTCCTCACGATCATATCAAATTCTCTATCTTCCGTACCGGAACAGTTATGTCTCGTGCCACCCGATCCTTCTATGAACTCGATGCTTCTTTTAACTGGTTAGCATTTGATTTTCTTCCCGATTTCGATCTCAAACTTTCTGATAAATATGACGTTCTCAATATCGTTGCCTTTTCTGATTTTCGTTTAAAAAACCACCTCAATCTTTTTGAACTCGCACCCCTCCTCCTCAATTCTTCTTACGACCCTTCACCCCTCTTTTGTGAGAAAGACGACCACGAGCATCTTGTCGATTGTATCACGTATTACTTCCACGAAGGCAAACCTCGTTACACCGCTTTGATATTCCCCACAGGTAAAATAACGCTTACCGGGTTCAAGTCCGTTACCGAACTCGAACTTCACGCTCATAAATTATACTCGACGCTTTCGCAAATCAGTCTCGAACACCCGGAGGTGCTAACTGAAAAGCTTAAGTAGGTGGGACTTTTTTATAGGATTATTATGAAAAAAGAGGTTGCAGAAGAGACGGAAGAGAATTTTATAACCGCGGAAGAGCGAGCGATGCTGAGGCACGAACTCGCGGAGAGAATAAAAGACCTCGTATTCTTCCGTGCCGAACATTCAGCCAGCGAAGCTCTCGAGCATATTGGTAATTTCCTCGGTCTTCATTCCGATTTTGCCGTCGAAGCCATATTCAAAATCCAATTCTCCGCAGGCGAGCTCCAGCAAATATTAGCGAGATCAAGAAGAAAATGAAAGGTTCTAACGGAAAAGCTTAAGCATGAAAAAAAACAACCTTGCGCAATCTATTGCAGAAGTGACAAAAGTGAAATATATAACCGAAGAGGAACGTGGAACTTTAAAGCACGAGCTCGCAGAGAGAATGAAAGACCTTGTTTACATCAATGCGGAACGCCGAGCCAGCGAAGCCCTCGCCAATATGGGCGACTTTCTTAATCTTTCTTCAGACTATACCTTTGAAGTCACGTATAAACTCAAATTCTGCGCGGGCGATTTCCAGCAAATATTAGCGAGGTCACGAAGAAAATGAAGGGATTGCGCATCGAACAGCGCGAAAGCAGACTCCTCAAAGCCATCGAAGACGGTGATGACGCTGCAGCCCAAATCCTTGAAAACAGTATCCTTAAAAAGGGGAAAAAGAATAGTATAAAAAGGTAAGTAATTATGCCAGAAGAAACTATGCGACATTCCTCCGCATTCGAAGCCTATTACGCTCTCGGTGACAACAGGAGTCTCCCCAAACTTCGCCAACAACTCATTGATACGTTACCACCGGAAGAGGTCGTTTCGGAACGCACTTTAGAGAATTGGAGTGTGTCTTTTAATTGGCAACAGCGTGTGATTGATAAGAATAAAAATATTTCCGCTCTTGTCGATCAGAAAAGTACCAACGATTCAGTCAAGAAGAGGATAAAATGGCTTGCCCAAGCAGAGGATCGGATTTCTACGGCGTTCAATGAAGATGGCAGCCCAAAATTCACCATCGAGGACAACAAGTCCCTAAACGAAATCGTGAAGCTCGCTTTGACGTTGATGGGAGAACCCGAGCGTAAAGAAATTGAGCATGTGCATCAGCATGAAATCAAGATCATCGAGATTAAGGAAAGCAAGAGGGAGGATTGACGAAAAAAAGGCTTATATACTCTGAAAGCCAATAGGTAATAGGGAGTGCCTAACCGCTCCCCGCGCGTTATCCGTTAGGGGATAAAAAGATGATCGATGAAAAAGCTACATTTGAAAAGTTTGGCTATTACCCAAGTGATTTATCGCCACGTTCCAATAAGAAGGTTGTTGCGATTTGCGTTGAATGCGGGGAAGTGCGCGCCATTCGTAAAGCGGCATATTCTCCACTCTGCCGTAACTGTTCACTAGTTCGTACGAGGGGGCGGTATACACACTTACAAAATAGAATGTACAGATTTGAATTAGTTTTTATGGACTTCCTTATAGGTATTACCCTCTGGAAAACAGTCGTCAAGGCAATTCGCCCTTATGCACTCCGCGGGAATCTTTTTGCCATAGACGTATGGGGCCTCTTTGATAAAGACTTCTCATACAGTCCACAAATACATGCCGCTATTGAACGTTATTTCCTCGAAGGGAGTACTTTTAGATTACGCCATTTCTATTCAGCGAGCGAAAAAAGGGAATCAATGATAAAAGGGGGTTATTCTTAATCAGATGAAGAAAATACCGGAACTTTATGAAATCAAAGACGAAAAATTGATTTTGAATTTGCATCCAGGGCAGCTAAAAGCTTGGCAGAGCAAAAAGAGGTTCGTATGCATACTAAGCGGAACGCAGGCCGGGAAATGTGGGCGTTTTGATGTTCTCCTTTCAAATGGCGAACGCCGCTTCGTTAAAAATCTATGCGCTGGTGATGAAGTTCTTTCTATCGGGCGCAATCTCAGAATTCATAAAGCGAGAATTAGCACAGTCTTTAAAACGGGCAGGCAGCAATTATTCAAAGTTACTACTACAAGCGGCAGAGAGATAACCGTTACCGCCAACCATCCATTTTTAGGTGAAGATGGCTGGGTGCCTTGTAGAGATTTTAAAGAGGGGGATTTTATTGCCGTCCCTCGCATTTTACCCGATATCGGGACCGAACACCAAGATCCTAAAAAGATGAAACTATTAGGATACCTAATCGGCGATGGTGGTTTAACAGGCAGTGTGTTATTTTCAAATGTTGATGAAGAGATATTAAGCGATTTAAAATCCTGCTTACCCCCTTCTTGTGAGCTTGTCCATGCTGATCGTTGCACTTATAGCATAAGGCGAAAATGGAAAGGTAGCTTTAATCCCGTGCTCAAGATGGTGCGCAGATGTAAAATCGATACACTCTCAAAACATAAAAGAATCCCTTTATTTGTGTTTCGCTTAGTGACAGCTGATATAGCACCACTACTCAACGGCCTATTCGCAACTGACGGCTGGGTCGATACTAAAGGCATAGGGTTGGCTTCTGCAAGCGAGGGGTTAATTCGAGATGTAGCGCATCTTCTTCTCAGGTTTGGAATCAACGCCAGGGTTCGCTTCAAACCGGCAAAATGCAACGGTAAGGTTTTCAGTTCATGGTCTATGGCGATAGCGGACCTGAGGGAATTGAAGATATTCGCTCAAAGAATTGGGATTACTTCAAAACAAAACAAATTAGAAGCTCTTATTCTAAAAAAGGAAGGAAAACGGGTTAACACAAAAGACTTAATCCCTAATTTCCCCATTTCGGAGTGTTACATTACACTATTTAAATCGGATCTTCGCCATAGCAGGTGGAATCCCCCTAACGACATAGAAGGTTATAACCTTCTACGAGCTTGCCGTCACAAAAACATTTCTCGCCCGTTTGCGCAGAAGATAGCAGATTATTTCAATATTGGCGCCACTCAGGCGTATTCGGACATCTATTGGGACAACGTAAAATCTATTGTTGATTTGGGCCCTGATGAAACGTACGATATCGAAGTTGAGGGGGAACATAATTTCATAGCGGATGATTTTTTTGCCCATAACACTTCAATGGTTCCTTTTTGGCTTTATCGGGAAATCCAACGATGCGGGGGCGGGGATTACCTTGCCGTGACGAGCACCTATGATTTATACAAACTTAAATTTTTGCCCAGTTTGCGTAGTATATTCGAGCAAGTCCTGGGTATTGGAAAGTTTTGGTCAAGTGAAAGGGTCATAGAAATAAAAAATCCCGAGACGGGAAAGTTCGAAGCAGAAGTCGCCTCGGATCCTATGTATGCCCGGATTATTCTTCGGTCTGCAGCCGCAGGCGCGAAGAAAGGTCGAGAGGGTGCTGGAGGCTTAGAAAGCTCCACGGCCAAGGGCGCAGTTGTAGATGAGTGCGGCTTGGATAGCTTCCCGCTTCAGGCTTGGGAAGGCATTCTCAGACGGCTTTCCTTACATGAAGGACGTGTGCTTATCACGACAACTCTGTACAATATTAATTGGATGAAGCGCGAAATATACAATCTATGGGAAAATGGGGATATGGATTATGACGTCATTCAATTTCCCAGCATAGCCAATCCCGCTTTTCCGCGAAGCGAATACGAACGCGCGAAAAAAACAATGCCCGGCTGGAAATTTGATATGATCTATAGAGGTTTGTATTCTCACCCCGCTGGCCAGATATACAGCGACTTTGACGAAAGCGTACACGTCATCAAACCCTTTGCAATCCCTCCCGAATGGCCTCGCTATGTCGGCATCGATTTCGGTTCGATACACACCGCTGTTCTTTTTTTAGCCGAAGATAAAGCCAAAGAAACTTTTTACGTTTACAGAATCACACTCGAAGGAAATCTCACATCCAAACAACACGCAACCGCCGCGCTAAAACGCGCGACTAACGAGCGGGTTGTCGTATGGTGCGGCGGCGCAAAGTCTGAGCAGCAGAATCGATTAGATTGGCAAGAAGCGGGTGTCAATGTTGTCAAACCACCATTCTACGATGTTGAACCTGCCATTGACCGAATTGCAGAACTTCTAAAAGGCAACCGCCTTTTCTTCTTCGATAACTGTGAGCGTCATTCTCTCGCCACCACGCCCACGGAGTTCCCTACGATTTTCAGTGAATTTGGTCAGTACAGTAGAAAGTTAGATGCGAACGGCGAGCCGACACCCGAAATCAAAGATAAGGAGAAGTATCACCGCCTTGACGCTCTCAGATACGGAATCCTTACCGCGCTACGACCCAATTTACGCAAACGCATGGTTCTTATTCCGCGTATGCGGTGAAGGTTTATATACTCAAAAACGTAGCTTTTAAATATGAGAAACGCGCCAAGAGAGAGGGAAATTATTGAAATTCACAAAACGGAGTA
>JAUXGS010000004.1 GCA_030621945.1 Methanosarcinales archaeon
AAGGTGTGAGCACAGGCATTCCCATCGTGGCATTATGTGACGCAAATAATTCTACCTCTAATATAGATCTCGTCATTCCTACGAATAACAAGGGTAGAAAAGCGCTTGCCACGGTTTACTGGCTACTTGCACGCGAGATGTTAAGAGAACGGCATCGTAAGGAAGGTAACGAAGACGAATTCGTCTTCGAGTATACTGCGAATGATTTTGAAGCGGAGATATGAGTAAGCTAAGCTAACTAAGCTAAAATAAGATAAAATCAGAAGATGAGAAGAGCAGCAGTAGCTGGAGCCTTTTATGAAGGCGATAAGGACAGATTGGAAGAACAGCTACGAGATTGCTTCTCAGGCATGCCCAGAGAAGAGAACGAAAATATTATCGGCGCTGTCGTTCCCCACGCAGGATATCTGTATTCAGGCAGCGTAGCGGCGAGTGTCTACGCTAAACTGCCCCCAGCGGATATCTTTGTCATTCTCGGCGTTAATCATCAGGGTATAGGGTCGCCCATTGCTGTTTCAAAGGACACGTGGGCAACACCTTTAGGAGACGTAGAAGCAGACGAAGCATTTGTGGATGCGTTACCAAAGCGGATTATTGATGTAGACGAAACTGCGCATAGATACGAGCATTCCATCGAAGTTCAACTCCCATTTCTTCAATTCCTCTTCGATAAAACGTTCCGCATTGTTCCTATTGGTATTGGCTTATCCGATGAAGATACCGCGAGGGAGATAGGAGAAGACCTGGCTGACATGATTGCTAAAACAGATAAAAAAGTGGTTATGCTCGCATCTTCGGATTTCACGCATTATGAACCTGACAGAATAGCGAGGGAGAAAGACGAATACGTGATAGAAGCGATAAAGGAGCTGGACGTTGCGAAGTTCTACAAGCGGGTTTATGAACGAAACGTGACCGCATGCGGCGTTGATCCGATAGCTGCGATGATGCATGCAGCGAAAAAACTCGGTGCGACGGAAGGACGAGTGACAAAATACGCAACAAGCGGCGACATCATTGGCGATCGGTCCAGCGTTGTCGGATATGGCGGCATCATCATCGTTTAATTTAATTTTTAAAACCTTTCTGGCTCGTTATGATGTATCATGCACACACACAAAAAAATCTAAAGCACGCCTTGGTTCCGACCTGTAGAGTCTTTTTTGACGAATTTTTGAAAAGCGATTTTATTGTACAAGAAAATGGGATGGCGGTTCTCGTCACTCCTACGTGCGCACGGTGCGATAGACTCTTTGGCGTGGGAGAAGTAAAAGAAGTAGAGACAAGAGGTAACATAGCCCGGATAAAACTAACCGACTTGACCGCCCCTCTTACTATCTATACGAACAAGGCTATCCCCGTGGAAGGTGTAAAGACTAATGCAGGCGAAAAAAGGACCTACCTCGCTTTCCTCGGCAACGTGCATTTGCGTGAAGGTGCAGGAAAAAGAAATATTATACTGGCTGAAGAAGTTGAAACGGTAGAGGAACGTGTAAGAAACGGTTGGATACTAACTACCGCATGGAGGACAATGGAGAGGATAGAACTGCTCCGCTCAACCAGTTCTTCAAAGAATCAAGAACAGGAAAACGTTTTTTCGGACAAGGGCATTTTAAAGGAAGCGTTGGAGCATTATGCCCTTGACAATGATAAACTGGATGCCTTCGCGAGCACGGCGATAAACGCCGTAAAGAGCATGTGGCAAGATTATCATACAACAACGAAGGAGACAATAGTAGAGCTAGTCAGGAAAGCGGAAAAGAGCGGTGTAGGACGTGAGAAGTTAGTGCGAGCGTTGAAGAATAAAGGGCTAAAAGAGGAGTGGATAGAGGAAGTAATTGACGAGCTTATTATGGAAGGGCAGTGCTATGAGACGGATAGTGGTGTGTTAATACTCTCGAAAAAGTAAAAAACAAAGAAAAAAAATAAAAAAGAACTCAGTGGATTGCGTTTCCTACTCTAATCTAAGCTACGCAAAATCCAACTGAGTATACAACTGCTTGGCCTTGAAGTTCTGTAGCGATATCGCGTCTGACGGGCAATAAGAAGCGCAACTTCCGCAACCTATACACCCCTCGGTAACCATCGCAACCTTCTTCGTCCCGCTTATCACCGTCATCATACTGTAAGTAACCGCAGCTACCGGCTCATCCACCAACTCTATCGCCTCAACTGGACATATTTCCACGCATACGCCGCAACCCGAGCATATCTCATCGTCAACTACGGAAACTATTCCCGGTGTCTCGAGGAAATTCTTCGCTAATAGCACGCACGCCCTTGACGCTGCTGCACTGCTCATTGCAAGTGTCTCATCTATCATTGCGGGATAAACCGCAGAACCGCAGATGAACACCCCTTCGTTCACCGTATCAACTGGTGTTAACACAAGCTTTGGCCGCTCCTGCTCCTCCAAGAAGAACCCGTTTTTAAGCGGAACCATGAACATCTTGCTTAATTTCTCGTTCTCTGCCGCAGGCTGCATCAATGCGCTGATCACCATCAAATCGGGCTTTATCTGCACTTCATCGTTGAATATAATATCGAAGACCGATAGAACTCCGTCCTGCAGCACAGGTGGCTTCTCCGCATCATATCTGAGGAATATTACTCCGCTCTCTCGCGCCTCTTTGTACAGTATTTCCCATTTACCGTAGGTCTTGATCTCCTGGTAAAGCACGAACACATTCGCTTCCGGTTTGAGCTTCTTCGCTTTTAACGCATTGGTCACCGCCTCGATGCTGTTAGACTTCGAATACACGCCATCGCCCGATGCTCCGTCTATAACCATCGCGATGGTGTTGGCATCCACGGGAAGCATCTTCGCAAACTCAGATTGCGTTACCACGTTTTGTGCTTGCCCGTAGCCGAAGTAACCTTCGGGTACAAGTTCTTGCGCACCCGTTGCGAGCACCGCAGCGCCGAAATCTATCTCGTCATCTACGCCTGCGCCGGTTACTTTTGCTTTAAACGCGCCTGCTCTGCCCCGAACGTCCTCTACCGCTGCACCTGTGTACACCGTTATCTTATCGTTACTCGTTACCTTGTCAGCGAACTCAGTTAGCACGTCAGAGCCTTTCACACCGTTCTGCAACTCAGGGATCTCCTTTAACTTACCGCCTAATTCCGACTCCTTCTCCACCAAATAAACCTCATAGCCTGCGGTTGCGACGTCAAGCGCGGCATTCATGCCTGCCACACCGCCGCCGACCACCAGCGCTTTCGGCGTTACCGGATACTGCTCAATCGGAACTGGTTCGAGATACCGTGCGCGCTCTACCGCCATGGTCATCTGGCTCTTTGCTGCATTTGTCGCATCCTCAGCTCCATGCACCCACGCACATTGCTCTCGCAAGTTCACCATCTCAAGTAAGTAAGGATTCAGACCGGCCTTCGCACACGCATCCCGGAACATCTCCTCATACTCTCTCGGCGAAAATCCTGCAACCACTATCCTGTTCAGCCCTTGGTCTACTATTCCACTCTCAATCGCGTCCATCGTCTCCTTCAGCGTGTTCGTGTTTACAGCGACAACGTCCCTCAGTTGTTCTACGTACTCTGCAACCGCAGGTACATCCATTGATCCCGCCACGTCTCCGTTACAACCGCAGATGAAGACGCCTATCTTCGTTTCTTCCCCTACTTCGATGTATTTCCGCTCTTCCTGTCCCGGAATCATCTCGGTCCGTCCAGAAAGCAGAGCGGCCTTTAATGCGGCACCGCTTGCCTGTGCAACGCTTTCCCGAACCTTCATCGGCGCGGTTGCCGTTCCACCTGCAAATATGCCGCTGACGCTCGTTTCCAATGGGCTCGTCATGCTTGTCTCTATATATCCATATTTATCAGTCTTTACGCCTGTTATCTCAGCAAGTTTGCCCATCGTCTTCGATGGCAGAAGACCAACCGCAAGAACCACCATATCGAGATCTAATCGCTCAACCGTGCCGTTTGCCAAATCCTCATACTTCACGGTTAGCGCGCCATCCTCAGCTATAACTTCCGGAACTCGTGACCGAATGTACTTCACACCGTATTTGCCCTTCAAATCAGACACCAGTGCCTCATCCTTTCCAAAGGTGCGGATGTCCATGTAGAAGATGTAAATGTCTATATCGGGATAGCGCTCTTTCACTTCCCACGCCTCTTTCGCCGTGTAATAGCAGCATGCCGTTGAGCAAATCTCGTTATCTTGGCATCGCGATCCTATACACTTGATAAAGCCTATCTTCTCTACCGGCTTGCCATCCGAAGGTCGCACCAGCGCACCGTTCTCACTTTTAGTACAGGCCTTGAGCATACCTTCAAATTCCAACGAGGGGAGAACATCAGGATTATCAATCGCGTAACCCTTCGCTATGTTATCATAAACGTCGTAGCCCGGTGTCAGCACCACACTCTCCACACCGATTTCATCCCCAGATACGTTCAACTTGAAATCACCGGCTGAACCCGATAAACCCTCCACTTCGCTTGACAGCATCAGCTCTATGTTCGGATGGTTCTCAATCTCCACTATTCACGACGTTAGACCCATTTCACATTCCGCAAGTTCTGATACCTTACCCCCAAGCTGCGCATTCTTCTCTATCAGATAAACCTTGTAACCAGCATCTGCAAGGTCAAGAGCTGCCGTTATACCGGCAACGCCTCCTCCTATAACTGCTATTCCCATTTTCACACCACCTTCTCAAGTATTTTCTTCGCGCCTACCACATTCTTCTGAAGACCGAGCTTATTCGGCTCTATTCCAAGCGCGAGACCCAGCAACTGCGTGATATAAACTATCGGCATTTCGAACTTGACGTTTAACGCTTTCTCTATGTCCGGCTGCTTCGCATCCAGCATCATGCCACACAGTGGACAGGCAAGTGCAATACAGTCCGCACCTGCGTTCTTCGCCGTATCCAGGATCTTCCTCGCCATCTCAAATGCGAGGTCCGCTCTCGTCATCATCAGCGGCCCGCCACAGCATTTCGTCTTCATGGTGCTGAACGGAACATTTTCCCCCCCGATCAACTCGATCAATTGGTCCATCAAAACAGGGTCGTCTGGATCGTCAAAAGCTGTCTCTGGCGGCCTTCCTATGTAACAACCGTAATATGGGGCAACCTTTACCTCTACTTTCTTCACTAACTTACTCTTTATTTCTTCCAAGCCTATATCGTTGACGAGAACATCGAGTATATGCTTCGGCGTTATCGTGCCGTTGTACTCAAGAGAAGGATCAATCCCCTTTATTTCCGCGCGTAATTCCTCATCTGCCTTCAGCGCATTGTTCGCCCTTGCTAAATTGTAATAACAGATACTGCACGGTGTCATGATGTCCAAATTAACCCTCTCGGCAATAGCGAGATTACGAGCATTTAACGCGTACACTAAGTTTGGATCCTCTGCTTCTGCAGCACCACAGCAGTTCCACTCCTCGACTTCTACCAGTTCAACCCCCAACTTCTCAAATACTGCCTCCGTTGACATGTGCTGCTCCAACGCCGTCGCCTCTGATGGACACCCGGGATAATATGCAAGTTTCTCTACACTCATCTCTCTTTCTCCTTCTCCTCCACCCACTTGAAGATCTTCTTCATCACGTCCCGCTGCTTTATCTTCGATGCAAGAAGTCCTTTAAACAGACCGTGACCACCGAGTGGGCCCATTTTGCCTTTTAAGAACATCCGCATGCCGAAACCCATGTAATCACTCATCATTGCTTTTTGCCCCGCAACGAAAGAGCCTTCTCTCTTAGGGTAATATTCCATCGCCAGTCCTATATCATAGAGCCGCCCGTACTTCTCCACGGTATGCAGAAAAGCGGTTTCAAACAGTGGTCTGGGGCTCTCGATCTTTATCTCGCCTGCTTCCTCTGCCTTCTCCGCTAACCGTCGCATTACAGCAAGCACATCGCCAACCACCACGTTCTGCGGGCATCGCGCCGTGCACGTTTGACAGATAGCACAAATCCACAGATCTGGGTTTGACAACACTTCCGTACGCATTCCCAGAAGGCTCATCTGGATGATCTTCCTCGGATTGTAGCTCGGAACGAGTTCAGTGATCGGGCATCCCAAGGTACAGGTACTGCACTGATAACACGCTGTAAGGTGTTCTCCACCCGGCTCGTTCAATATCTCATTCTTAAAGTTCGGGTCCAGTTCCCAAGTCTTTATTGGCATTTTATCTTAAGCACTCTTCAAGCTCATCCTCTTCATATGTCGTGAACGGTAGAGGCTCCTTTGCATCCTTCCCTGGCACGTATTCGAAAAGTTCCTGTACCTTCTTTGCAAGTACCGGATAGAATCTCGTCAATGGTATATCCTTCGGACATGCATCTTCACAGGCACCACAGGCAACACACGTCGTGCTGACATGGTAAACCCTCGTGAGATGGTACAACAGTTGATTTGTTGGCACCTCGATCGCACCCCGTGCCTCTGCTAAGTTCAATAAGTCGCCGCCAACGGGATTTCCTAAAGGCTGGTCAAAGAAGCATTCTTTACAATAACACACCGGGCACACATCTCTGCAGTTCTTGCATACTATACAATCTCGCAGGAACTCTTCCAACGCCTCCTCACTGCTTATCTTTGGCAACCCTTCTAAATTCTGTTTCGCCTCTGCTGCGATCTTCTCTTTTTCCGCTGCCCTTTCTAATTCCTTATCTTCCAGCGATAGTCCCACGGCTGACAACGCCTCCTCACCCTTATCCGTTAGCCCTGCAACGACAGCCTTCTCTCCGCCAGCTTGTGCGATAGCAATATCTCCGACGTCTGCAAGCCGGTTATCACAGATTGCGCAGGCATCCCTTATCGAAATCCCTTTTCCCGCAAGTTCCTTTATCTTTGCACTATCCACCTGGTCTCCTATATCTGCATAATTCGCTGCATAAACCTCATTCGCGAAGGCTCCTGCACAATCCGCGGTTATGAGAAGCACACTGTCTTCGTTTAGTTGTTTGAGCTTTATCAATTCTATCGCTGCTCTTATCTCACAGGGTTTGGCTACTATTCCTACCTTCTCCGTGATCATCCAGCCCTTCACGATGTTCGCAGCGTTTACACCGAACGATGGCGCGAAGATGACTGACTCAGGCGCTGCTATCTTGTCCTTATCCCGCACGAGCATGTAGGATACGTTATTCCCAACTCTACGCGGCAGGATCAGGCAATCCACGACTTTGTTCTCCAGCAATCCCTTTAAAACCCCTTCCAATTCCCCATAATTCAGCTCTGTTCCTTTCATAGTATCTTATCCCTCATTGGATTAGGGCCCAATTCTTTAATCTCCTCTGTAATGCCCTTCATCGTATTTGCGAATTTATCCCCCTCTGACGCGCTGATCCAATATGATTTCACCCGATCGTCCAGTCCAAACTGCTTTAAAATAGTTCTCAGTGCTGCTATTCTGCGCCTGGAATAGAAGTTCCCTTTTATGTAATGGCACTCCCCAGGATGACAGCCGCTGATGAAAACACCGTCTGCACCATTTAACAACGCTTTGAACGCAAACATTGGGTCAAACCTCGCCGTACACATCATCCTGATTAACCGAACATTTGGTGGGTATTTCTTCCGCGACGTCCCTGCTAAGTCTGCACCCGCATAAGTACACCAGTTACAGGTAAACCCAACGATCTTTGGCTCAAAACCTCCTTTCTCTTCTCCCATTTTTTATCACCTAAGTCTATGCTCACCTTACTTTCCACGATAACTTTTTACAAACTCTCTGTTAACTTTATAACATATATAAGCTTTTCGATATTTTCTTAAATCACAAATCTCTGTTGGACATGTTTATGATACCCCGGTAGACTTTTCCCTCGGGATCGGAGAAGGTTGGTACCGTGATGTGCGAGAAAAAAGCGAAAGGTTTATATGTCTAATGACGAAGAATGAAGTAGGGGTAAAAAGGTATGGCAACTGAAGCTGAAGCAGAGGTAGAAGTAGAGAAGGAGAAACCAAAAATCGATATAGAAGGCCCAACGCGGAATTTGATGCAATCAATAAAGAGCAAAGTTGAAGATTCTTGTTTAGGGCAGGTTGAGGAGAAGGAGATAGATGTCGTTCCAGAAGTGTTAGTGATTGGCGGCGGAATAGCGGGGATGTACGCCGCGCTGGATATCGCGGATGCGGGGTTCAAGGTGCACATGGTGGAGAAGACACCTTCTATTGGCGGGCACATGGCACAGCTTGATAAAACCTTCCCAACGCTGGATTGTTCTGCTTGTATTCTGACGCCGAGGATGGTGGATGTGGGCGCGCATCCAAACATAACCCTGATGAGTTATTCAGAGGTGGTAGGCGTGGAAGGCTCAGTTGGTAATTTCAAGGTGAAGGTAAAGAGGAATCCGCGATACGTAGTGGAGGATATATGCAATGGATGCATGATGTGTGAAGATGCATGTAGACTGAAGGGAAGGTTCCCAAACGAATTTGATATTGGGCTGATGAAGAGAGGGCCGATATATAGACCTTTCCCGTTTGCAATTCCTCCTGTTTATACCATTGATGCAGGAACTTGCTTGATGATAAAGAAGGGTAAATGTGGGAAAGCAACGCTTGAAAGCACGAGAGAAGCAAGGAAAAAGAAAGAGAAGGGCGAAGAAGTATCCAAAGATGAAGCTCCTCCCTGTGTTCTGGCATGTGGTCCAAACTGTATAGATCATGATATGAAAGAAGAGATAGTGGAGGTGAACGTTGGAGCAATCATCGTCGCTACGGGTTATGACATTATAGAGCCGGAATTGATGCCTGAATATAAATACGGGGTGTACCCCAATGTGATTCACGGATTGGAGTTTGAACGCTATTCTTCAGCCAGTGGTCCGACGTCGGGTAAGATAATAATAGCGGGTATGCCAGAGCCGAAGGACGCCGTTTTAATATCCTGTGTTGGCTCGAGAAACGCGCAGACGGGGTTCGAATACTGCTCTCGTGTATGTTGCATGTATCTTGCGAAGCATGCCCATTTGCTCAAGGAGAAGATTCCTACCTGCAACATAACAGTGCTCTACCAGGATGTACGGGCGTTTGGAAAAGGATTTGAGGAATTTTATAGCCACGTGAAAGAAGAAGGCAATAACTATCGGCGGGGACTTGCATCTGAGATATATCAAAAGCCGGGTAGTGACAGGGTCATTGTGAGAGCAGAAGATACGATGCTTGGTGAGCCTATAGAGATAGAAGCAGACCTTGTGGTTCTTGGAGTGGGATTGAAACCAAGCGCGGGCACTGCCGAGTTATTAAAGATGCTGGGTGTAGCGGAAACGGCAGATCATTTCGCAAAAGAAGCGCATCTAAAGCTCAGACCGGTTGATACCGATGTAGATGGTGTTTTTATTACCGGTTGCGTGCAGGCTCCCAAGGACATTCCTGACAGTGTGGCGCAGGGAAAAGCGGCTGCGGCTGCGGCTCTCGCCCTTATAGCCAGCGGGAAAACGAAATTACGACCCTTGGTAACAGAGATAGAAGAAGAACTGTGCGTGGGGTGTAAGTCGTTAAGAGAGATGGCAGATAAGATGGGGGCATAAATAAGGGGGTGATGGAAAGATGGCAGAAGAAGAATATGATTATACGGAAGTCCCGGCGGAGGGATCTGTTGAAGGGATTGCAAAAGACGCACCAGAGGACAGTCCGAGAATTGGCGTTTATGTATGCCATTGCGGTATAAACATAAAGATGATATTGGACGTAAGGAAGATTACGGAGTATGCGGCGATGCTGCCGAACGTTGTGCTTGCTCGCCACTATATCTTTATGTGTTCGGACCCAGGGCAGAATCTAATAAAAGCGGACATTGAAGCAGGTAAAGTCAACAGGGTGATAGTGGCTTCTTGCTCGCCGAGGATGCACGAGCCAACGTTCAGAAAGACCTGTTCTGATTCAGGGCTGAACCCTTTCTACTTCGAGATGGCGAACATACGGGAACATTGTAGTTGGCCGCACGTGGATTATCCGATAGAAGCGCTTGAGAAGTCGAAGGAATTGATAAAAAGTGCGGTTGCACGATCAGCATTATTGGAGGCAATCGAGGAGAAGAAGGTTGATGTCACACCAGAAACGTTAGTAATAGGTGGCGGCGTAGCCGGGCTTTATGCTGCATTGGATATTGCAAATTCTGGTTACAAGGTGCATCTTGTGGAGAAAGCCCCTTCTATTGGTGGGCATGTGGCGCAGCTCGATAAGACCTACCCCATTCTCGATAAGGTAACTTCTATTTTAACACCGAGGATGATAGACGTCGGAGCACATCCAAACATCGATCTGATGACGTATTCTGAGGTTGCTGATATCGAAGGCTATGTTGGTAATTATAAAGTAACGGTGAAACGGAAGCCAAGATACGTGGATGAGACTAAATGCACCGGTTGTGGATTATGTGCAGAAGCATGCCCGGTGAAGGATGTACCAAGCGAGTTTGACGAGGAGTTGAGTAAGCGAAGTGCTGTCTATCTGCCGTTCCCATTTGCCGTTCCTCCTATTTATACCGTTGATGCGGAACATTGTTCGCTCCTGAAGGAGGGAAAATGTGGTGACGCAACGCTTGAAGCGGTCAAGGAAGGCAAAGCCGTTCCACCATGCATGGCGGCATGTAAACCAAATGCCATTGACTTTGGGCTGACGGAAGTGAAAGAAGATTTAGACATAGGAACAATTATCGTGGCTACCGGATACGATATCATTGACCCGACCGTGTCGCCGGAATACAAGTATGGTGTGTATCCCAATGTCATTACCGGATTAGAGTTTGAACGGTTGTTATCTGCGAGTGGTCCTACGGGTGGTAAGATAGAGATAAACGGCAAAGAGCCTGAGAATGTGGTTTTCATATCCTGTGTTGGCTCGAGGAATACGCAAACGGGGTATGAATATTGCTCTCGTGTATGTTGCATGTATTTAGCGAAACAGGCGCATTTAGCAAAGGAGAAACTGCCGGACGCAGACGTAACGATCTGCTATCAAGATGTACGGGCATTTGGAAAAGGCGATGAGGAGTTTTATGGGGATATAAAGACCGAGGGTGTCAAATATCGAAGAGGACTCCCAGGTGAGATATACAAGAAACCGGGCAGTGATAAAGTGGTAGTAAGAGCAGAAGATACGTTACTTGGCGAACCGTATGAGTTAGAAGCAGACCTTGTAGTCCTCGGTATTGGAATGAAGCCCAATGAGGGTGTGCAAGACATAATAAGTATGCTCAAACTTTCCTTATCTGTAGACGGCTTCTTAGGAGAGGCGCATCCCAAGCTCAGACCGGTGGATACCGCAACGGATGGTGTCTTTATTGCAGGATGCGCGGCGAGCCCCAAGGATATCCCTGATAGTATTGCGCAAGGAAAAGCAGCAGCGGCAGGATCGCTGGTTTATTTAGTCAAGGGTACTGCGACGATAGAGCCTGCAATCTCACAGATAGACGAGGAGGTTTGCATAGGATGCGGAAGTTGTGCCGAGGTCTGTCCGTATGGTGCTCTTGAGCTTGACGAGGTAAGACTGGTAATGACCGTTAACGAAGCTGTATGTAAGGGTTGTGGCGGTTGTAATGCGACATGTCCATCAGGAGCAGCGACCATGAAGCATTACCGTGACAGACAGTTGTATTCACAGATCGATGCGTTGTTGGAGAGAGCAGTACCCATCGAGTTTGTGGATCTTGGGGGTGTTGAAGCAGCGGCACCAGAAGGACCAGCAGCACCTGCGGAAACTGCCGAAGCTGAGATTGTAGAAGCAGAACCGGCTGCAGCGGAGTGAATCAGATTCACTCCACCATTTCTTTTTTATTTTTTGTTTTTTTCTTCGCGGGTATCTGCGCGAGTTTTTGAAATTTCAACTCAACATTTGGTAAATCAAATTATTCATAAGATAGATAACAAGGTGTGGAGTGGCTATGAAGACACTTGTTTTAGGTATAGGGAACCCGATTTTAGGCGATGACGGCGTAGGAGTTCATGTAGCCCGGGAATTGGCGAAGCTGATAGAGGAGGATGACGCTATAACAGTAGAAGATACAAGCACGAGTGGTTTGAATTTGCTGGATTTTATACCGGGATACGACAAGGTGATTATAATAGATGCGATAATGACAGAGGAAGGCGGGCCAGGTGAGATATACCGGCTAAGACCAGAGGATTTCTCCAAGTCGGTGCATCTCACGACGTCAATGCATGATGCGAACCTTCCAACGGTGCTGGAAATAGGCAATAAACTTATACCCGAGGTGATGCCGAGCGAGATAGTGATATTTGCGATAGAAGTCGAGGAGATAGATAAGTTCACAGAGGAAATGACCGTAAGGGTAAAAGAAGCGGTTCCTAAAGTCTTAAATCTCGTTTTGGGAGAGCTTGGGAAGAAATGAACATCGCCCCCTTCAGGCCACAGTTAATCCTACTCCATGCACCAACCGTGTATGATTTTCGAAAGTACCCGCTCATGTTCGGTCCGATTGCTGATGGAGTCCCCTCAACTCCGTTATTCGAGATGTATCCCATCGGGTTCTTTTCCATGTTGGAACATCTGGAGCGAAATGGGGTAGGAGTGCGGATAATCAATTTAGCCGTCAGGATGCTCAGTAGCGATGATTTTGACGCGGAAAAACTGATACGAAGGCTTAGCCCAAAGGCTTTTGGCATTGACCTCCATTGGCTGACTCATGCGCAGGGAAGCCTCGAAGTAGCGAAGATCTGCAAGAAATACCATCCCGGCATACCCGTCATCTTCGGCGGATTTTCCGCAACGTACTTCTACGAAGAGTTGATTCGCTATCCCGAGGTGGATTTTATTATAAGAGGGGATTCTACGGAAGAGCCCTTGTTACAGCTCATGAACGCGATTAATCAGCAATCTGGCTCGACCTTCAGCGCCATCCCAAACCTTGTATGGAAAGATAGTAGCGGTGAGGTGCGCATAAACCCCTTCACGCACGTTCCAAACGAATTGAACAAATTCTCTAATAATTACGTCGCGGTATTCAAATCGGCGTTGAAATACCTAGATGTCAGAAGTCTCAGCCCTTGGAAAGGCTGGACCTCCCACGAGTGGCTCGACTACCCGATCACGCCAGTGATAACCTGCCGTGGCTGCATCCACAATTGCACATTCTGCGGCGGTTCTCGGAATGCACTGGCACTGTACTGCAATCGTAAGAAGCCTGCGTTTCGTGACCCGCATTTAATCGCGGAGGACATCATAAAGAACACAAAATATACAAAAGCACCCATATTCATCATTGGTGACCTCTTCCAGCATGGCGAAGAATACGCTTACACCGTCTTAGAAGGCTTGAAGAAAGCGAATTTCAAAAACCATCTCGTGTTTGAGTTGTTCACGACTGCACCAAAGGAATATTTCGAACTCGTGGCGGAATCTGTTGAGAACTTCAATTTCGAAATATCGCCAGATAGCCATGACGAGCGGATAAGAGCGGAAGAGGGGAAGCGGTATAAAAATTCGGAGATTGAGAAGAATTTGGAGTGGGCTTTGGATGCGGGGTGCAACAAATTTGATTTATTTTTCATGATAGGTCTCCCTTTGCAGACCTGCGAATCGGCTATGGAGACGGTGGATTGGTGCGGGTATCTAATGAAGAAATTTGATACGCGCGTTGTCCCGTTTATTCTGCCGTATTCCCCCTTTATTGACCCTGGCTGCATAGCATACGAGCAGTCAGAGCGGTTGGGGT
>JAUXGS010000086.1 GCA_030621945.1 Methanosarcinales archaeon
ACCGTGATAAATGTGACTGGTGCTCAGAAAGGCACTCTGACATCTTTATGGGATAGCCCAACTATTAACAACTTTGAGTGGGGAACCAGAATCGCACTTTTGTATGATGGAGAACATGCACTTCAAAATGGATCAACGGGCTCAGTCGTACTGCTTAACTTCAGCGTTAGTGGCGACCCCGGTGAAACAAGCATGATGAACCTCACCAATATACAACTGGCGGACACGGCATATATAACAGGAACCGCACCAGCAAAGAATGGAACGTTCTCCATCCTTATGCCAACATCATTATTCGATACCGGCTCAGGAACATACCCGAGCATCTCAGGAACCTTTAATGGGACACTAAAACCAAATCAAACAATAACTGTGTACAAGCTGTATACCTATCCATGCCCCGGAACCGGCGGACATTCTGAATACGTGGAGATATGGAATAGCACCGGTTGGAATGTAACGACAACTTGGGAGGGGTACAAAGGCGACTGGCAAAACATTACTTTCGATATAACTTTTACGCTCTTTGCAAATGAAACCTATAATTACACCATACGCACAGGCTCTTATCCTCTGATTCATCACACAAATGCACTGCCGACTGCGAATGGGTGGATAAACGGTACTGAATTTACAGATGCGAACGGGGTTGTCCATTATGACTGGATTCCGGCAATCAAATTATTTTAATCGCCCTTCTCCTTTTTTACGCTATATTCGTTTTTTTTCATCTGCTTTGTTGTTATTTATTCGAAGCCTGCGCGGAGAATAAGGCGGTAGGTGCGCGTGTAACGGCAACTCATCAATGCTCGCATCAATCAATATTGCTTTCTACTGGAAATATTGCCGAAAGCTTTATATACCCCTGTCATAAACATATGTTACAGGTCTGTCACGCTTTCGGAGATCCACGGATATAACCGAGATCACGGGGAAGCGTTGCCGCACCAAAATAAAAAATAGGGGGGATAAAAGATGGCTTCAATTTTGTTAGAAGACGCGATGAAGGATGGATTGAGGAGAGGTTTAAAGGAGAGGTTTAAAGAGCGAAGGGGTAAATTAGAAATAATGGTGGATATACTTTCCACTGCACGGGAAGGTGTACGTAGAACGGAAATGGTATATAAAGCGAATCTTAATTTCAATCGGGCAGAAAGGTATATCCCCTTTCTGGAAGAGAGAGGCTTAATGGAGAATGCGGAAGCGGTATACCAGACGACGGAAAAAGGCGAAGAATTTTTGCGTGAGTATCAGATGATACAGGAACTCTTCCTCACATGAGTAAAGAAATAAATCGAAGAAGTCGATGGGAACTCACTTATGATATACTGAGGGTGACTTCAGAAGAAGAAAAGGCGCATGATGGTAAAGCGAAGAAGACACGCATCATGCAAGGGGCATATTTGGACTGGCGGAACTTCCAACGATATTTTGACTTCCTTCTGGAGCACGGCTTTATAGACTGCCCAGACGGAGGGAATTACTATTATCTCACAGAGAAAGGGCGGAATCTGGAGGAGCAATTAAGGGGATTGAAAGATATGCTATAGCGATCTACCCACGTACACATCACAAAATTTATTCCGCGGGCAGTTCTAAAAATCTTAATCCGGTGGTTCTAATTTTAGCCCTCGTTTTATCATTCTCAAAATTAACAAGTTCGTTCTCTTCTAAAAAGGCAATGATCCTTTTAACCTTATCATCCGATAAGGAAACATAACCTCCAATCTCATCTAATGAATGCCATTGCGAGTCTTGTAACCGCTCCAATATTGGGTCTATTTTCAACACCATCTCTCTTTTTTCTCCCCCTTCAAAGCTTCTATTATGGTAACCCTCTATAGTTACCTTATTTATGTTTTCGTGATGTCCTCATATATAGTGAACGGAAGGGAATAGTGCACAATTTCGAAAATAGAGTTCAAACTAAGCAATATTGCTTTCCACCGGAAACATATCCCAAAGCTTTATATGTTCACAATCGGTATGGCATATACACAATTGCCTGACACGCTTTCGGAGATCCATGGATACGCCAGAGATTCCGAAAAAACGCTGCAGCACCAAAATAAAAGGAAGATGGCACCAATTTTGTTAGAAGAAGCGGTTAAGGATGGAGTAAGGGAGAGCTTAAAGGAGCGGTTTAAAGAGCGAAGGGGTAGAGTAGAAATAATGGTTGACATCCTTTCTGTGACAATAGGCGGTGCACGGAAAACAGAGATAGTATATAAAGCGAATCTTAATTTCGCACGGTTAGAGCGATACATTCCTTTTTTGGAAGAACGAGGACTGATGGCGAATTCGGGCTCTGTATACAAGACGACGAAAAAAGGTGAAGAATTTTTAAGCGGATATGAGAAGATGGCGGAACTCTTACTCACTTGAGCACTGAGAAATCGGGGCAGATGACTGCTGTTTTTCGCGTCTCATCGTAAGTAATAAGGCGGTATTTAGCCAAGAACCGCAAGAAAAGCGCGGCTTTATCCTCTGAAACATTCAAAAGCGCAGCTATCCCTACGACTGAAGAGGGATGCAGGTCATCTAAGCTGCGAAGCAACATGTCGATTTTCATCTGCGCTTCGGCGCTATTGTTATACATTATCTTTCAATTTCAGATTTTATAGTAACCTTTGTGTTGCTCCTTTTTAAAGCAACCGGTCTTGAGGTACTGACTTCAGGTTCTTACCTATTGTTCTTACTCCAAGCTCGTATCACCTTTAATAGTATCGTGTTTAAGGTATTTTCGGTTGACCCGCTTTCGGTGGTCTGTGGATACGATACGAAAAAATGTGTGGAATTATCGGTTATATAGGGAAAAGGGAAGCGTTCCCGTTTCTTCTGAACGGCTTGGCAAAGTTAGAGTATCGAGGATACGATTCTGCAGGGGTAGCTCTCCTCTCAGACGAGCTGTGTATCCAAAAGGAGATAGGGAAATTGAGCGAGATTCGGTTTGAAGAAGAGGAGGGAAAGATCGGGATTGCACACGTAAGATGGGCCACACATGGAAGAGTATCAAAAGAGATTGCTCATCCCCATTTTGATTGCAAGAATGAAATAGCGATTGTTCATAACGGGATAATAGAGAATCATCGCGAGCTGAAGGCGGGTTTGGTTAAGAGAGGGCATGTCTTCACGTCGGACACTGATTCAGAAGTGGTTTCACATTTGATAGAGGAGTTTAGCGCGGAAGGGTGCAATTTTGAATATGCGGTTATCAATGCGCTGAAGCTGCTTGAGGGCAGTTATACGCTTCTTGCGATAAAGAGCGGTGAGAATAAGATAGTGGGTGCGAGGAAAGGGTCTCGCTCACTCACGCTGGGGATTTCAGAACAGGCAATCTTTCCTGCTTCGGATGTTCTCGCTTTCTTAGAATGGACAAATAAGGTGGTTTATCTTAAGAGTGAGGATGTCTTCGTTGCAGATGATGAGCTGGGTCTCTGCATCTACAATTTAGCGGAAGATCGCATTGTTGTGAGACCCATAGATACGGTGAAATGCGATGCCGAAGAAGTAGAGAAAGGTGAATTTGACCATCTCATGCTGAAGGAGATAAGCGAGCAGGATGAAACGATACTCAGAGCGTTGCAGCAGAATGAGGAGATCGTCCAGGGGATATGTGACAAGATGCGGGATGCTGCTGGAACCTTCTTCATTGGCTGTGGTTCGAGTTATAATGCGTGCCTGACAGGCAGTTATTTATTCTCAAAAGCGGCGAAGCTGCATGTGAACCCGGTATTAGCGTCCGAGTTTGAAAATTACGAGCATTTTTTGACTGATAAAACGCTTGTATTCGCAGTTTCGCAATCAGGTGAGACCGCGGATGTGCTGGATGCAGCGAACGCGGCAAAGCGAAGGGGAAGCAGAGTGGTGGGTATAGTAAACAGAGATGGCTCAATCTTAGCGCGGGAGAGTGATGGGCAATTGTTTATGAACAGTGGGCCTGAGATTTGTGTCTTATCAACAAAAACATACACCTCCCAGGTCGTCATGATGGAGATGCTCGCTTATGCGCTTGCAGGTAAATACGAGGAAGGGTTGAAGAAAATCGGAAGTTTATATCTCGATATCTACAAATTAACCTCGCGGTCAATGCGGGAACATCTGGCGAAGCTTGCAACGATACTCTACGATAAGTGGGATATATATCTAATTGGACGAGGCGCTCAGTATGCAACTGCATTGGAAGCGGCACTGAAGATAAAAGAGGTATCATATATTCATGCGGAAGCGTTTGCCGGTGGTGAGCTCAAGCATGGACCTCTGGCGTTGATTGAGGATGGTGTGCCCTGCATTGTCTTTGTATCAAGTGATAACAAATCGAAGATCCTGTCGAATGCAGAGGAAATAAAAAGCAGAGGTGGCTATATCGTCGGTGTCGCTTCGGAAAGGGAAGAGATCTTCGATTACTGGATAAAAGTGCCCGAAGCGGAAGAGCTGAATCCAATAATCCAGATCATACCGATGCAAGTGCTCGCATATCAGCTCGCGGTCTACCGGGGGCTTGACCCTGACAAGCCGCGAAATCTGGCAAAGAGCGTTACCGTGGCATAAACTACTTGCAACTGGTGAAGGAGTGATATTACAGCCGCTCACGAATTCTAAGCGCACCTAAAAATAAGGGAAAATGAAGGTTTTTAAAAATCAACCCTTCTTATTTTCTTTCTGTAGTTTAATGTTCTCTTCTCCGCCTGCGATAGTTGAATAAGAACAGCAGTCCTAATACTGAGGCAACTGGTATCGCGATTGTCGAGAATTCTGGGACCGCATGAGTAAATGGTGGTGCATCAACACAATCCGGGTTTACCACAACTGAAGTGCCCTGAGTAGCATTAGTATATTGTTCCTCCTCGCCATAGCTTACGTCTGCCGCACCGGCGCCTCCGACAATGACAATAACCGCCAGCGAAGCAATTAACAGGGATTTACATATCGTTTTCATTTTTTCTTTTTCACCTCCTATCTTTCTTTATTCAGCTGATTTTTTTTATCGTGATTTATTCCGTATCCACGGACCTCCAATAACAGGTCCACTGATTATATATCGAACACGGCGCTATAAAAAGAGATAGGTGCCTGAAGTAAGAACCTTAGGTAAGAACCTGAGGTCAGTATTTGCATAGAAAGAAAAGTATAAAAAAGTGATTTTAACGCTTAATTGCTGATACCGCAATCACAGACAGTATAAT
>JAUXGS010000027.1 GCA_030621945.1 Methanosarcinales archaeon
GCTGCTATAAACGTTTATGTCATCGTTTACTACGTGATGAGATGGTATAGATTAGCAGGTATAAGTGGCATAGAAGAAGCGTTAGTACCATTAGACTTCCTTTTCAGAAATATAAGATTCATTACGCTGGTGGTATTCTATTGCGTGGTAATGTGGTTAGCGAAATGTCTGAAGAAAGTGCACGGGGATTATCTATTGCTATTTAAAAGATAAAGGGAAGGAAAGGTTGGAGGAAGATAAACAAGCGATAGTCCCTTAAAGTGCTATCTTCAACGTAACTATCTCAAAGGGGTTTATCGTCAACGCTATTCTCTTACCTTCATGCGTCAGCTCTTTTGCCACTTCTTCGTCCTCTTCTTCCAGCATGTTCACCACCTTGACTGCCTTTAGCTCGTTGAATAGCGTTATTTTCGCATCTGTCTCTACCCCTTTAGTTTCATAAAATCTTAGAATCACTCCGTTCTCATCCTCTGCCATTTTCAATGCGGATAAAATGACATTATCCGGTTCTATCTCCACAAAAGACCGTTTCAAAGGAAATTTTCTACCATTAGGTATCTGTACTGCGTTCAAACCATTGTTGAATTCATAAGCATGCTTATAGGATGAAGCTTCCTGCCAATTTCCCTCATGCGGGTAAATGGAATATCTGAAGATGTATCTCCTCAACTCTTTTGCATCTGGAACCGGTATTGCAGGACCGGTCTTACCATCGGAGGACAGCATCGAAACGCTTCTGAGCAGGGTTAAATAGATGACGCCATCTCGCACCTCATTTTCTGGTATCCCACTGTGAATTACGGTTAAGCCCTTCTTTCCGTCAGAATAATCAAGCCACCCCAGCGAGGGGAATGCACCACAGGGCTTCTCAACCCACTCCTCTTTTGGCGTATAGTACCACTGGTCCGTTGGTCGTGAAACAACGCCAAATTGGCTCCCACAGGCATAAGCCAATGATTTCATGTCCGTGGAGAATCTGACTCTGAGCCGTGCCCTCGGATGTTTGTCCACTACAGTCGTGATGAAATCTATTCTCGGGATGTCCTTATAAACAATTATCTTCTTCGTGCACTCCAGGAATTTATGGCGCCATATAAGCGGCTCCTTTTTCTCCGTCAATCTATACGGCCAGCGTAAGGAGAAGTAATTGGTTTCGACGTTGATAACCCGTCTCAAAGGACTTTTATCTATACTGAAGCTCCTTACACGGAATGAGCCATACTTCACTCCTTCTCCCTTTTCTGTCTTTAATGGGATACCCAGTGTTTGTCGGTGGTAGTAAAGGTCGCCGGCTTCTTCCTCCAGCACGAGCTCATTCCCCGTGCAAATCCTATTCCGCCCGTTGTGATACACGTCAATCAGTCCCGTGGCTGGATCTACCTCAACGCCAAAGAATCTGTTTTCGATGGTGTTCCCTCGTATCATGATAAAGTCGGGTTCATAAGGATAACGTCTTGGTTCGCGTTCAAGGATTTTATAAATCTTATATCCCACTGCAGGAACCGTGGGAAAAAAGCCTATCCTCGCATATCTTAGCGAGTCATCATCATACCGGGCGAACCGTATGACCTCCACTTCTATTTCTTCTTCACCACTCTTTAAACCATTAATTGCCATTATTTGCCCTTTCTCAAAATTCAAATTCATCTCTAACCAGTTCTTAACTTCCCACGAGAGCGAGTTGAATACCATTATATCGCCACTTATAACCCTGCCCTCTCCTTTGCCTACTTCCTCTGATTCATGCTCTAAAAAATGATCGTGTACGCGATCGCATAAGGTGGACACCTCTGTGATGATATAGCCCCTGTATTGCCTCACCTCATCGTAACCTTGGTCCATTCCGGTTCCAGGTACAACATCATGAAATGCACAGAATAAAACTTTCCGCCAAAGGTTTCCCAGCTCTCCAGATGGATAGCGGGCATTTAGGAGATGAGCTATTGTACACCATTGCTCGCAACGCAACAACCAACCCTCGTATTCACAAAGCGCCTGTTTTAGCCACATCCTGCTCGAGCAGCAATTTGGAAACACCTCCGAATATTTCCCGGAATACATCTCGCCCTTCCGGACTTCCATCTTAAGGTTCAGATCTTCTATTTCTTTCTCCAGAGCTTCAAAGAACTCATGCGGAGTTGCGATCTTCATCAGCGCTTTTTTCCCGCTCTTCTCATTCCACGCCTTTACCGCATCAGGCGTTTCCGGCTGTGGCATTGTAACGCCGCTCCCGGAAGGCATCAAGATGTGGGAGGTTGCTGCCACTTCCTTGAGTTTCTCATAGCTCTCATCCAGCTTTGTCAAGTCCAATCCTGCTCTGTATCCTAAGGGCATCCAGTGTGTTAAAATCCTTGTTCCATCTAAACCTTCCCACAGGAATTCCGTAGGTTTGTTCTTCGGTATTCCTCTTCGGAAAGCAACATATTTGTATCCCGACTTTTTGTAGATTTGCGGGAGCTGGGCATTCAAGCCAAAACTGTCTGCTTGCCACATTACCGGAACATCAACCCCAAACTTCTCCTTCACATAGCTCTTACCAACCAGGATTTCTCTTATCAGTGTTTCTCCAGTCGGGAGCATTGTATCGGCCATCAGGTATTCGCCGTCAGCAATCTCCAGATTACCTCCCTTTACGTGCTTTGTAATCTTTGAGAACAGTTCTGGATACCGCCTCTCCAGCTCTTCCAGTAGAAAGGTTTGCTCTATGAGAAACTTGTAATCGTTCTTTTCAAGAAGCTCAGCCACCTCCCTCAGAATGAGCAGCATATTGATGTAGAAATAGTCCTCCTTCGTGAAGGACCAGATGGCATCATAATGCGTGTGCGGAACAAGGTAAATCGTATCCTTCTCTTCTGTCTTCTTCTTGGCCATAGCCTTCATTCCACTACAAACTCACTTATTACTTATAAACTTTTCCACGACTTCAACCCAGCCTTCAGGTCCCTCGCCCTTCGCCTTATAAAGGTTTGGCAGAGAAATATCAAGCCACGTGCCCTTTTTGTTCTTTACCACCGCTGGCTGCTCCACCGCGTTCAACATCGGAATATCATTCCTGCTATCTCCAACACCTATAGTCTTCACTACCCCATATTCCTTCTCGAAGAGTCCCGTGAGAATCTTCACCGCTTTACCTTTGTCCGCATCCTTCCCGTGAATGTTGTAGTATCGTCCTCCGTGAGTAACAGCAAAACCTTTCTCTCTGATTTTCTCGAACAAAACTGCCTCCTTCTCTTCAGGTTCATCAAAGATGAAACTCTCGTTGTATTCCTTCTTCTTTGCACGTTTCGCCTCATCTACAGTCAAATTAGCATCTTTTGCAACTTCTTCTGCGGTCATATCACCAAACCCAGTTATTTTGAACGCAGTTTCTTCCCTGATCGCTTTTAAGGCCGCTCTTAGCTCGCCATACGAAGCGCCGAGTTCAATAACGCAGTAATCGCCACGCCCCTTACACGCGAACTCAAAAGAGAAGTAATTCTTGGGGATGAAGATTGCACCACCATTATCCACAATAAATGGGTCACCTATTCCCAATGTTTTCCGGTAATATTCGTTCTCTACAAATGTCTTCGCCGTGCAAAATATAATCGGGACATTTCTCTTCTTCAAGGCGTCCAGAGCCGGAAGAGCTGCATCGTAGGAGTAGTCGGAGAGATCAAGCAGAGTACCGTCGAGGTCTGTGAAAAGAACTTTTCTCATTGTCTCTGTAACTTTTGAACACTTTCTTCTTCTAAATACTCTTCCTTTTCCGCTTCACACTCTGTAGTCCCTTGTTTACATCTTGTAAATGTTTCTGCAGTGCTTTCAAGCAATTTCACAAATTTTTGTGTATCAATTTCTCCAATAGGGGGCATTATGATGTTCTCTTTTGGCTTATCAAACTCCAGAAGATCTCCCAGCTCCTCAAGCACTTTTAACCGTACATGATCATTGCAAAGTTTGCAGTGGTAAATCGTTTGGAGTGAGCCAAGCAGCATGTTATTAACATGCTCATCTCCTTTTTCTTCGTGTATGTGTGGATTTAGCGTTTCGATCTGAAAGATCTCAATTCCGGCATTTGCAGCATCTGCATCTGTAATAATTTCAGCATCCAACCCAAACCCATCAAACAAACAGATGAAGTGATAGGGTTCAACTGAGTAGCCGGTCGAGTAGCTCAATATGTCCGCGAGCTTTGTTGTCAGCGCATGCTCGCCTGCATTTCCGGTTATCACAATTCTGGTTTCGAATCCTACGCGTGTTGAGATTAAGAGATTGATATACTTATTTGTAGTCTCGCTTACCCGGCCCCATTTTTGGAAATAAAGCTTGTCTTCCACTACCTTTGGCTTATATCGCCAGTGAAGTCGCACCATGCTGTATGGCGATTCAGCCATACAGAATCCCGCTGCATAATCCAGTACATATTCACGCACAGAACCAGGGATGTAGTTGTCGGCATCAGCAAATCCAATGAAGTCCTTCCCAAGTGATTTCGCAAGCAGCATACCGATGATCATACCCTCAGCCTTACCATCCCTGACTACTGTATCCTTATCAAGGAGATTGTCATATCCCGCTTCATAAAACGCAAAGCCCACATCCGGGTCTTTTTGGTGTACAATAAGTATCTCCTGCTGTGTCAATTCGTGGAGATTTGTTACCATATCCTTCTCCATCTTGTACGTGTCGGGTGTGTCCCTTCTGCTATTCGACACCACAATGACGGAGCAGTCAAATGGAATAGCTCTTAAAACACCCTCCAGTAAATGTATCTTTTCGTCCTTTACGGGTACGATGATAGCAGAACGCCGTAAAACATCTTTGATTTCATCAAAAGGGATGTCTTTTGCCCGTGGATTTGCAAAGCCACCGGAATCAATCTTTAAAATACGCTGCATCTCATGAATTTTCACGGAGCCAAATATCTCCGTATGCCTTGGCATCTCGATGAGCATTTCTAACACCTACTATTATGTTTATTTTTATATTATAAGTGTATATTGCTATTGTAAGTAGAGGCAGAAGAAATGGCACGTTCACACGGAGAGAGGAAGCACACGAGGTATAAGTTGAGTAAGAGAAAGCGGGAGCGAGGGCTGTCTCCAATAAGCAGAGCTATTCAAAGCTTTGCATCCGGGGAACAGGTGCATATCCGTATAGACCCAAGCGTTCATAAAGGTATGCCACACCATAGATTTCACGGCATGACTGGCACGGTGAAAGGAGAGCGAGGAAGAGCGTACATCGTGGAGGTATCAGACGGTACGAGACAGCGAAAAAAGGAGTTATTCATACGCGCCGAGCATTTGAGCCCGCAAGTCATGTAATGTAAGTCACAAGCTCCGGCGAGCGCGCCAAGTTCCAAATAATTTATATCTGATATAAATATTTCTGTGGTGTTTTATCTTTGGTTAAATTTCACCTTCAGCAGATAAGATATAACTAAAATATATAGCAAATAGAGGGGTGGGTGAAGAGATTGAGCTACGAGTTAGGAGTTGCTTTTCTTGCTCTGGCAGGCTGTTTTATAGCGTTTTACTATCTAACGGGCTTTTTTGTGAGCGGTTTAGGCTCTCTTGCTAAACGTTTCAACGTGCCCGAATCAGTTGTAGGTGCCTCTGTGGCTGCGATAGTAAGCAGTGCACCGGAAATGGGGGCTTCGATATTCTCAGTTGTGGAAGGGCATCCAGACATTGGTATGGGGACAATCGTAGGCTCAGCGATCTTTAATATCTCTTTATTACTTGCCTTCTCGCTCTGGGTAAGAAAATGCGTTCTCGATGAGAAAGTGCTCAAAAGGGATGGTGCATACTACCTTTTCGTGGTGATAGTCACGATAGTAACGATTATGGACGGGGTTTTGACACGTTGGGAGGCACTAACCTGGTTCTTGCTTTACATTGTCTATTTCATCTGGCTTTTCAGGGATGCGATTGACGGAAAGTTCGTTCCAAAAGAGGAGTTCGAGTATGTTCCTACGAAGAAAGCGGTTCTTTATACGGGTATCGGGATTGTGGGTATAGCGTTGAGTGCTGATATAATGGTGAGATCAACCGTTTATGTTACGAATACTTTGGGTTTATCGGAATCGCTTTTCAGCCTGGTTATTATAGCGATCGCGACCTCGGTTCCAGATCTTTTTGTGTCTGTAGATGCGGCAAGGAAGGGTATGGGGAGCTTAGCGGTTTCTAACGCAGTTGGAAGCAATATCTTCGATATTCTGGTGGGGATAGGTTTGCCTTTCAGTTTCGTAGCGGTGACGCCCATTCATGGCAACATAGGGCTATCAGCTTTCTATCTTTTATTATCGGTCTTCATTTTCCTAATTCTAATTCTGTTCAGGAAAAGCGTAGGAAAAAAAGAGGCGTGTGTGCTGGCTGCGGTTTATGTCAGCTATATTTTTGTTGTAGTTCTCTATAGCGGCATCCACCCATTTTAATGATCCACTACGGGATAATGAAAAATACGAGGCTCTTAACACCTCCAACTTCTTATATGCCCTCTGGAAGCGATTTTGGAGTAGCCCTACCTAACTATTGGGTGGTGTTTTTCGTGTAGTCAATTCCTCTTCCTCCACCTTCCGCTCGTAGGTCTGAACGAGCATTCCCTCACTCTGCTCCCAGGGCTCACCTGTTTTGTAAAAGTTATACCGCTTCATTGCTCGCTCACAGGGTTCGTTACCCACTAATACATTCACGTAATTTGCCTTGCATTTATTCGCTTTTGCGAACTGCAAGAACTGCTCGTACATTGCGTACGCCACTCCCTGGTTTTGATATTCTGGTAGAACTGCCTGCTGTTCGCCGAAGCAACCTCTTTCTGTTATGGATACTTTATAGACGCCCACCAATTCATCCTTTACATGAACGCCGAAGAAAAAGAAATAGCCAGAGTCCATCTCTTTCTTTACCTCATCCTCACGTATCGCACGTTTTTCTCGCCATTCCTTTGGATAATCGCATGCTTTCAGCCATACCGCCTGGTAAAGGGCTGCGATATCCTTCGCATCCGCTTTGCTCAATTGTACAACACGATATTTTCTGCCGGTACGTGCTCCGTCAATATCACAAGTAGCCATTTTTTGGATTACGATTATCTATAAACTAAGTAATTGCATAAGTCATCATGATGGTGCAGGATAAAAGAGGATGATAGGATGGCATTTCAGATATTCAGATGTATCAGGATTTGGGATTTATAATATCAGTTATTATAGTCCTGTATTATGTATGCATCCTGCATCTTGAAACCTAACAGCAGCTAAACCTCCATGAATCTTTTCTGCATTTCTACTACTTCAGCACTGTCTTTTGCCGTAGAATACGCAAGCAGCATATCCCCATTTAATCTCATAAATTCGTCTCCCCAGTTGAACTTCTCCAATATAGATTGTGCTTGCTCCTTCTCGCCGAGGATGAACAACGCAGCGGCAAAAGCTTCTGCGGAGCTCAGAATAAAAGGTTTACCATAGTTTACTGGATTTACCGCTATCAGATATGGCAAAGCCCGCTTTTTCCTCTTCATGCGTATCAAAGCATCCTCAAAAGGGGCTATTTTCTTCCAGGAGCAATCAAAAACGGTTACACTATTCGTGAATTCTCTGTCTGCTGGCGAGAGCGCTTTATCCGCAATTGGAACCAGCACAATCGTTTTATACGGTATCTTTCGCATTACGTTGACCGAAGTTATCAAGCCAAATCGTGCTAATTTCCTCGCTGTACACTTCTTCGGGTCACACTGCCCTGCATCGTAAGCATATAGGTGCATCTTGATTTTACTATTAAGAATCTCAGCTTGAAAAAGTTTTTACGGCTGTGTATTAACAGTAAATAGGGGGATTTAAGAATGACATTAGTCACTGTCACATTAGTGGATGAACATGGTATACTGAAAGAGGAATCGTCTAAGCAGCGGAAGAGAGAAGAATCCGAAATTCTATTTGAATATTTACAAGCAATGCTTATCTTTTTTCAAAGTGTTATAGATGATATGGGTACTTTGACGGTTGCGGATGGTCAATCGAGTGCCCGAGTCGCATTAGTAGATGAAGAGGGTATCCAGGAAGTTGAATCGTCTAAGCCACATAAAAAAGAAGAGTCCGAAATCCTGTTTGAGTGTTTGCAAGCAACGCTTTTCTCAATCGACGCTATTATAGATAGAGTGACGGTTCTGGCTAAAGCAAGTGCAAAGAGGTTGGAAGGAAGCCAATTGAGTTAATACGATTCGAAAGAGATAGTGTCATTTCAAGTATAGTGTTCTAGGCCTTAGAGTATAACCAACAAAAGGAAGCTCGGCTAGAAATGCCGCTACTATAGAGCCATGCCAACTCTTTTCTTCACCTATTTGCAATGTACCTTTACTTACGAGGATCTCCCAATCCATCCTAACATCTTCCTTTCTAACGGGTCTTTCTTTGCCTGTCCTTTCGGAAACCACCATAATCCTGTCAGATTTAACTGAGATAATCTCGTTTTCAACTCGCATACCAAGAGTTTCGATACTGGCTTTTCTACGCGCAATTTCTAAGATTTCTACCCAAACGTCTTCAAAATCGGGAATTTGATCGTTTATGTTCTCACCACCCTCTCAGTTCAGAGTCTATCTAATAACTCTTTTTTCTTTTTTTCAAATTCTTCCTTTGTTATTATCCCTTCATTTCTTAGTATAGAAAGTTTTCGTATGAGCTCAGGAATATCTTTTATCTCTGGCTCAGGACTGGTTGAAGACGGTATCTCTTGAGACATGGACATACGCTCTCCTGGTGACTCTGCTTTTCCTACTTTTTTGAGTGTTATAGCCTTTCCAAGCTCCACGGAACTAACTTCCCAGCCAACATTTAACCAAGCGTAGGCATGGGAATGTCCTCCGCTCCGATCATTACCCCACCATGCCCGATATTTATGAGCTGATGCTGGCAAATCAAATCCTAAAATTTTCTCGATCTCGTTATAACTCAGAGTCTCAGTCTGTTTTTGACTATTTCTTAGATATTCTCCAATCC
>JAUXGS010000139.1 GCA_030621945.1 Methanosarcinales archaeon
AGATCGAACGTTCTGGGGCACTCGATCATATGGAGAGTATCTTTGAGGCCGCCGATGGGATCATGATCGCTCGCGGTGACTTAGGTGTGGAGATACCCATTGAACAGATTGCTATTGTCCAGAAACGACTGATGCGTCAGGCAAACGAGCTATGCAAACCAGTGATTACAGCCACACAGATGCTGGAATCGATGACCAGCAATAGCCGTCCCACCCGGGCGGAGGCAACGGATGTAGCTAATGCTATTCTTGATGGTACAGATTGCGTCATGCTCTCCGGTGAATCGGCTATGGGGGAGTATCCGGTAGATGCTGTGGAGATGTTGGCTAAGATTGCCGCATCTGTTGAGCCGCATCGATCACACTATGGTTTGCAGGATGTCATGGGAACAACCGATAACGATGAGGATGTGAGTTTAACAGATCTAATCGCGTTGAGTGTCGAGACCACTGTGGATCGCATCTCCCCGGCTGCGGTGATCGTACCCACCAGGAGTGGTGATACGGCAAGAAAGATATCACATTTTAAACTTCCTGTGTGGATAACAGCAGTGAGTTCCCAGGAGTCAACCTGCCAGCGGCTTCAATTCTCTTACGGGGTTTGTTCGGTACATCAGCCTGACCACCCAGAGGACGGGAAGGTGTTTGCCCGGGACCTGCTTAAGACACAGGGGATAAAAGGGAGCCTGGTGGTCTTGACCGAAGGGCCGTCTTTGAAGCATCCGGACGCAAACAATCGCATAGAACTCATCGACCTTCAGGTAGATAAGTGAGCGTAGTCGCTTAACGGCGTGATGGAATAAATACGATTTCGGATTTCGGATTTCGGATTGCGGAATTGATTTAAAGGTTGCGCGTTTCGTGTTACGGGTTCAATAATATTCTTTCTTCTCAACCAACAACTCGTAACGGATTCCATATTTATCAGTATTCCAACACTCCATTGTGGAGCTAACATAAATAAGAAAGGAGAACAAAATGACTGACAAAAATAACACACAAATCACAAAAGTAATGGGCCGAGAGATTTTGGACAGTCGTGGTAATCCTACTGTGGAAGTCGAGGTCAGTCTGGCCTGCGGGGTTACGGCACGAGCGGGGGTGCCTTCGGGGGCCTCCACAGGAAGTCGGGAGGCGCTGGAACTACGCGATGGTGATAAAAAACGCTTTGGCGGCAAGGGTGTGCTCAAAGCAGTAAGTCACATCAATGGTATCATTTGTGATACACTTAAAGGTTATGATGCCAGCAGGCAGTCAGCTATTGACACAAAACTTATCGACATGGATGGAACTCCCAACAAGGGCAATTTTGGGGCTAACGCAATCCTGGGTGTTTCCCTGGCTGTAGCGAGGGCGGCGGCAATAGCGGCTGATTTGCCTCTCTACCGCTATATTGGCGGGACCGGTCCCTTCCGCATGCCTGTACCCATGCTGAATGTTATGAATGGTGGGGTTCATGCACGCTGGCAGGGTGCCGATTTTCAGGAGTTTATGATTGGACCCTATGGGGCAGGGACGTTTCGGGAAGCGCTCCGGTGGGCCAGTGAGATATATCAGGCGTTACGCTCGGTGCTGATGGATGCTGGACATCATGTGGGCGTCGGGGACGAAGGCGGCTTTGCCCCCAAGGTGTCTTCCAATGAGGAGCCATTGGAACTGATTGTCAAGGGCATCGAGAAAGTAGGCTTAAAGCCCGGTATTGAAGTAGGTATTGCTCTGGACCCAGCCTCCAGCGAATTTTTCAAGGATGGTCGTTACAACCTGCGTACTGAAAATCGGAAATGTTCTGCTGAGGAGATGGTGGACTACTATGAGAAGCTCATCAAAGCCTATCCTATCTGCTTAATAGAAGACGGTCTGGCCGAGGATGACTGGGATGGATGGAAAGTCTTAAATAGTCGTTTGGGTAACATGATCGAACTGGTAGGGGATGATCTTTTTGTTACCAACGTTGAATATATTGCCAGAGGTATCAGTGAAAAATGTGCCAATGCCGCTCTGATCAAACTCAATCAGATTGGCAGCCTTACGGAAACGGTAGAAGCGGTTAGGATGTGTCAGCGTGCCGGATGGGGGGCGTTTGTATCACACCGCAGTGGAGAGACGATAGATAGTTTTATTGCAGATATGACAGTGGCTCTGGATACTGGACACCTGAAGACCGGTGCCCCCGCCCGGGGAGAGCGAATTGAGAAGTATAACCAGCTGTTACGCATTGAAGAGGATATGGGTGCTTCGGCCAAATACGCTGGAAAGGAAGCTTTCATCAGACCGATACGCTTTTAGATTGACGGAAGACAAACCTTATTGAAGGGAGTTATTATGCCAGTTGCTGACTATGAAACGTATTGTAAAATGCTTGACAGAGCAAAGGAAAAACACTTTGCATATCCTGCTATTAATGTAACCTCACTTACTTCAGCCAACGCGGTATTGAAAGGCCTTGCCGAGAGCGGAAGTGATGGTATTATCCAGGTTTCAACCGGAGGCGGTGCTTTTGCTTCAGGTTCCTCGGTGAAGGATATGGCTTTAGGCGCCATCTCCATAGCTGAGCATGTCCACCGTGCTGCAGAGCGCTATAACATCTATGTTGCCTTGCATACGGACCACTGCCAGGCGAATGTACTTGACAGCTTTGTGATTCCTCTCATTTCTGAGACTGAAAGGCGCCGTGCAGCCGGTCAGACAAATTTATTCAACAGCCACATGTTCGACGGGAGTGCCTTGCCTCTGAAAGAAAATCTGGATATTGCAGTTCCTCTTCTCGAGCGCTGTCATAAGAACGAGATTATTCTGGAGATTGAGGCTGGTGTGGTGGGAGGAGAAGAAGATGGAGTTAAAGCTGAAGGTGTCCCTGCTGAAAAGCTCTATACTACACGGGAAGATATGCTTGAGGTTGCCCGTCGCCTTAATTCAGTAAAAGGTGCACGTTACCTGTTTGCAGCTACCTTTGGTAATGTTCATGGTGTGTATAAGCCTGGTCATGTGAAACTTAAACCATCTATTCTGAAAGATGGGCAAGAGGCGGTCGAAAAGACTTACGGCAAGGATGCAAGCTTTTATCTGGTGTTCCACGGCGGATCAGGTTCATCACTGGAAGATATTCGAGAGACGCTTGATTACGGTGTGGTGAAAATGAACATTGATACGGATACGCAATATGCTTTTTCTCGTCCGATTGCCGGCCACATGCTGAAGAACTACGATGGTGTTCTCAAAGTAGATGGAGAGGTGGGAAATAAAAAGCAATATGATCCTCGTGTTTACATGAAGTTAGCAGAAGAATCTATGGCAGAGCGTACGAGACAGGCAGTAGGGGATTTAAGAGGAGTAGATACCACTCTTTTCAAAGGGTAAAAACACATCACCTTCTCTTGAGGTTTTATCATGCACAAAGAGGTGCAGGAATCGTTTCTTCAAAGAATAATTGACAAAAAGATTAAGTGTACTCCCTGGCAGGGTGACAGGTTAGAACCAGGCGCATCCACCGGTAAATTGAAGGAATTGAGAAGCAGACTTGATGAGTTGTTTGAACACCTTCGTACAGAGCTTGATCCTTACCAGCGAGTGCATAAATCTATTTCATTCGATGGTAGTAAGGTGTGCTGTGGTGGTAGTGAGGCAACCCTTAAAAATGAGGGTAAGGTAATCGTGGTAGGTGCGGGGAAAGCAAGTCATCAAATGGCTCAG
>JAUXGS010000067.1 GCA_030621945.1 Methanosarcinales archaeon
TGTAACGCACGTAGTCTCGCGTACATGCGCTCATCCTGAAGATACTGCGCTATTCTCGAGCTGGCATAAGCCATCCAGCCCTGAGTATAAATATTGTTGTGAATCTCGCCCGGATATGCGCCAAACCTGTCCTTCAACTCAAAGTAAGTGAGTTCATCTATCCATGCGTTTGCAACTATAGCACTACCCAATGCATGTGCGCCGTGATACACCCATTCAAGATTATCGCTAAGTGTCGTTGCTATTTCCATCGCATCTTTCACATTCAGCGAAACAATCTCCTCACATTGACATAAGAGGAGCAAGAGGTCAAAATCAGATATGGTTACTCGCCCTTCTTTCTCCATCTCGCTCAAAACCCGTATTCCATCTCTCAGTTCCAGTGCCGAGTTCGTGGATAAATATAGTCGTGAAGCAAGCGTTCCAAATGGTGTAGCTCGTATTGTGTCCCCATCCAGCCCGATAAAGCCTTTTTTCTCCAGATCTCCCAGTATCTCATCCAGTTCCGCTATCACAAAGTCCATGTCACCACTATTTTGGTACGCATAAAAGGTGCTGTTAAGAAAATCGTGGATCTGGTCTATGTGATGTGCACCACTGACAATAGTTGCAAGAATCTGCTCAGTCATTGTTTCTGCCGAAAACCGCGATTCTATACGCTCTAATTCGCCCTGGATATACATGCTCTGTATCTCCTCGAACGCATCCTCGTTTCTCGCTACTATTATTCCCGTGCCATACGCATCGTGCTCAGGCCGACCTGCACGACCAAAAACCTGCTTTACCCAGAATAACGGCATCGGCTCGATTCCCCTACCAAATGTGAAGAACTTATAATTCCTGATTAAAACCACTTTTGCAGGTAAAGAGACTCCCATTGCCAGTGTGGGGGTGCAACATATAACTTTCAATGCTCTGTTCCGAAAACTGTCTTCTATCGCTCTTCTCTGCTCCGGGTGCAGCCACGAGTTATGATACGCAACGCCGCATCGAACTATCTCCGCAAGATCGTCCACACCAATGTCCACCTTCTCTGCGAGCACATTCAACCCTTCACTCTCCATCCTCAACTGCGCTGCGATTTTACGTGCAAAGGATGCCGCACCTCGTTTCGTATTCACAAAAACAAGAACTTGCGAACCCCGTTTTATCTCCGCGATCACGCGCTCGACTATTTCCCGGTCGTCCTTTGCCAGAAATACCTCTTCCTTTAAAGGCACCGGTCGCCAATCCGATTGTATTACGCATGCATGCAGCCAATCTCCAAACTCCTCGACGTTTGCTATAGTTGCAGATAACGCGATGACCCGTGCCGAAGGATTGAAACTCATGAACCGTGCCATTGCTCCCTCTAACCGAGGACCTCTCTTCTCATCGCCGAGCACGTGCACCTCATCAACAACCACAACTGAAAGCTTTCTTAACCAAGACGGCTTTAACCGTGTGAGCGAATCCAGCTTTTCCAACGTGAGAATTATTATGTCGTCTCTCTCCAAATATTGTGAAGAGCTTTCATAATCGCCGGTTGAGATCCCCACTTTCGCAACAGCGCCATATTTATCCTTAAAATTCTGATATTTTTCGTACGCCAATGCGTTCAGGGGCACGACATAAAGGCATTTCCCCGAAGCGGTTAAAATTGATTTTAACATTGTCAACTCTGCTAACAGCGTTTTCCCACTTGCCGTGGGAGTGGCGATAACAAAATTTTTGTTAGTATCGAGCAGGCCTGCCTTTATCGCCTCTTCCTGCGGAGGATACAACTCTAACTCTTTTACCGTGCTATTGCCGAAAATAGCTTCCGTTTCTCTTTCTAAGTTCAAGTCCGATATTTTCATTTCCTCTCCAATACTAACAAACACTCCTTTTCTCGTGCGCTTAGCCCGAAGTTTCGGAAATCGATAAACTATATATTACTCTAAACATTTCTTTTCAAAGAGATAAGGTTTCTCGTAAAAATAACGAAAGATGGCAAGGAAGCAAAAGAGAAAGAAGGGGAAAAAGACGAAATCCGCAGGCAGGTTCGGCGCGAGATACGGGAGAAGAATAAGAAAAGCAATTACTGCAATAGAAGAGCGGACACGAGCGGCGCATACGTGCCCAAAATGTGAACGAGAGTCAGTGAAGAGAATAGGTACGGGGATATGGAAATGCGCAAAATGCGGCTACACGTTCACCGGTGGAACCTATGTCCCTCACACACCATTGGGAATAACAGCACAGAGGACAATTAAGAGGATTATAGAACGAGGTGTTGAAGTAGGTGTGGGAAGCGAGAAAGAGACGGAAGCGGAAGGTACGGTCGAGGTAGGAGGCGAATAAGCACGTATGGGGTACTATTGCTTGCGGTGCAAAAGGCCGGTGGAAATACACGAAGACGGATACCAGGGAGTCAGATGTCCCTACTGTGGATATAGAGCGTTGGAAAAGGAGAGACCAACCGTAGTAGTGAAGAAAGTAAAAGCTATTTGAAAACAAACATTTCCGGGTTAGCTCCGTTAAAAGTTTTGTGATTGAACATTTCTAACGTTTGAAATGATGATCAGAGCAGAATTTGAGTTTAAAGATGAGGAAGAAATAGTAAAAACGATATACGAGTCTATAAAAGAGGAGAGAGAGGAAGTAATAGATAAAAAACGATCCTCTGTTGACCTTGCCCTTGACGGGAACACATTAAGTGTGTATATGAGTGGTGATGATATAATAAGACTGAGGGCGGTGGCGAATACATGGCTTCGATTGTTAAAAGTAGCGGATGAAATGGTGCACGTGGTGAAAGGATGCGGCACGCATGGTTTCTGAGCGGGATACCTGCATTGGTGTTTATACTGCTGGGCATACTCATCTTCTTAGGCATATTATGGCTGATAATCAGACTATTGGCGTATATCATCATATCGCTGGGCATTTTGATTTTGGTTCTGGTTTTAGTGTATTTTCTATGGAGGGTTTTTAGCTGAGTATTTTTGATGGGGGAGTCGTTCCATTTTCCGAGGTAAGTTATTTCTTTTATTGGATACTCCTATCTTCTAAAGAAAAAGAAACGGTTTTATGAAGGAATCAATGAGCAGTGTGGACGTAGCAGCTATCGTTACCGAGCTACAGGAGCTTGTAGGTGCACGACTCGTAAAAGCGTATCAACCGGGTAAAGAAGAGATACGGCTGAAACTGCATCAAAAAGAGATAGGCTCGCTTGATTTGATCATCGAAGCAGGGAAAAGAATCCATCTCACCAAATATAAGAGGCCGTCACCTCGAATGCCCTCTAACTTCTCCATGTACATCAGGAAACATCTCAGTGGCGGTCGGATTGCGCGAATCCAGCAGCTCGAGTTTGACCGGATAGTGGAGATAACGGTAGAACGGTGGGATAAACAACTCAGGTTGATCGCCGAGTTGCTGCCGCGTGGAAATTTAGTGCTCATTGATGAAAATGGCGACATTATGCTGCCCTTGAGAAGAAAGAGCTTTTCGACACGGGAGCTAAAGGTACGGAAGAGATATGAGCGCCCCCCATCACGAGAAAATCCTTTGGCAATAAGCGAGGTAGAATTACAGAATCTCTGCAAATCCGCTGCTCAGGATAAAGATGTGGTACGGGTTCTTGCGTCTGCGTTGAGCTTAGGTGGCTTATATGCGGAAGAAGTGTGCGAAAAAGCCGGGGTTGATAAGAATAAGAAGGCTAATGAACTCACAGAAACCGAATTGAAATCCATTCATGATGCGATACGAACGCTCTTAGAGCCGATCCTCACACAGGACAAGTCCATGCTGAGAGCGCACATCGTATTAGAGGATAAAGAGAAGGTGGATGTTCTTCCTTTTGAGTTAAGCAGCTATGAGCGCAAAGAAAAAGTCTTTTTCCCTTCTTTTAATGACGCTGCTGACGAGTTCTTCACCATGCAAATAGCAGAAGCGGTGGAGGAGCAAGCAAAGACCGAACACGAGAGGGGGGTCAGCAAGTACGAACGCGTACTGAACGAGCAGCTCGAGGCGCTTCAGAAATTCGAGCGAAAAGAGGCGGAATGGATAAAAAAAGGCGAGTTGATCTACGCACGGTATGTCGAGATAGAAGAGCTACTCCGGGAAATGACTAAAAAACGAAAAGTGGTCACGTTGACACTGCCTGACACGGATCTTACACTTGAGATTGACACCACGGCTTCGTTACATAAGAATGCAAGTGCGTATTACGATAAGGCAAAAACGTTCAGGAAGAAAAGAGAAGGAGTGGAGCGTGCGATAGAAGAGACGAAGGAGCGGATAAGAACGGAGAAGGCGAAAGAATTAGAAATAAAGGAGGAACTCATCCCGGAGAAGAAAGAAGTCAGGCGAGTAAAAGAGGAATGGTATGAGAAGTTCAGATGGTTTGAGACCTCAGATGGCTTTCTTGTTATTGGTGGCAAAGACGCAACGACCAATGAGATACTGGTGAAGAAGTACATGGATTCCAAGGATCTGTTTTGTCATACGCAGGCGGAAGGCGCGCCGGTAGTAATTGCAAAGACCGCTGGGAAAGAAATCTCCGAGGATAGTCTAAAGGAAATAGCGCAATTTGCCACTTCGTATTCCAATCTCTGGAAATACGGGTTCTACGAGGGTGAATGTTATTGCGTTACCGGTGAGCAGGTGAGTAAGACACCGCAGTCTGGTGAGTACATCAAAAAAGGAAGTTTTGTGGTGCGTGGTAAACGGCAGTATTTCAAAGCGGCGTTAGGGTTATGTATCGGGATCAAGAAGGATAAATTAGTCGCCTGTCCTTCGACGGACGTGCTGAAGCAACAACTGGAGATGTACGTAGAGCTCGAGCCGGAAGGCGAGTTAGAGAAGAACGAGCTGGCAAAAGAGATTGTAAAATTTTTTGTCGAGCGTGCAAAGGCAAATAAAGAATTAGGTGAAGAAATAGCAAAGAGGGGGCATGAGAAGATAATGGGGTTTCTGCCGCCGGGGAAGTCGAGGATTAAAGGGTAGTATCCTCGAGGTTAAAATTCCACGTTCAAAGTAGCAAATTACAAATAGGAGATAGTGAAATGAGTTGGGAAATGCTTTGTATAAAACATGCAGTTCTGGGTGGTTTACCTGAGGATCTACCTTCAGACATTGCTTTTATAACAGAAAGAGGCTTCAACACTGTGCTTGAGTTCTTGAACGCGGTGTGGGACCACCCACACCCGTGCTACTTTGTTTGGTGTCGTCATGACCAACTCGAGAGAATCAGGAAGATCGATCACCCAGTATTTTCGCTCAAAGTATTGAAAGCAGACACCTACGATAATCAGGAGTACTTACTGCTGAGGGTTTGCAGCTCTACGTTTTACCATCTTCGCGTGGCAAAACGAATTGAGATCAACGGAGAAACAGGTTGGTTAGTAAAAACGATCGGAAGGAAGATTGAAAAGTGGTGAAATACCTTCCCTTTACATCGGAAAGAAGCAAGCCATTTATACTATATGCGATCTTTTAATAGGTGGTGAAGATGATTGTATAAAACCCATGCAGAGATGATAAGAGGAGTTGTGGAGGAGTTAGGAAGTGCCACACCAAGAGCTATCATAGATCTTCTAAAGGCAAAATATCCAGAAATAGCAGTTAAAGAAACATCATTCCGTGCTGATATAATTGGGTGTAGTATGAACCACACATCAAGTCATCATTACCCCGGCATGCCGAAATTTTTGCTTTATGAAAGGAAGAAAGGGACATACCGACTCTATGATCCAGAAAAGGATGGCAAATGGGTTGTAGATGATAAAGGCGCACACATGGTTGGCGGAGAACCTAATGAGGATATTGAAAGTGAAGAAATTTCAACAATCGTAATAGACAGTGAAAGGGGAAAGAAGGTTGCGGAATTTCTCTATAATTCATTGTGTACAGGGGGTATTCATGGAAAAACAGAAGTGCCAGAA
>JAUXGS010000051.1 GCA_030621945.1 Methanosarcinales archaeon
ACTTCTTTCCGCGCATATTCCGGCTGATCGCTATAATTAATAAGGAACGGCTTATTCGTTGAGTTCCACCCTTTTATCCGATCTATTTTGTTCAATACCACGACAAAAGGCGTTTTTAATAATCGTAAAATGTTTAACGATTCATAGGTCTGCGGCTGAAAGCCCTCCATTACATCTACCACGATAACCGCAACGTCAGCTAACGCACTTCCTCGTTTCCTCAAGGATGCAAAGGCATGATGACCTGGAGTATCAATGACAAGCAAACCGGGAACGTCTATTCCCGTCCAGTCCTTTTTTAACGGTTCACAAATCGTTTTTATCGTGCTGATAGGTATCTCTGTTGCACCGATATGCTGCGTAACTCGACCTGCTTCCTTCTCTGCTATTGCTGTGCCCCGTAGTGAATCAAGTAACGTGGTCTTACCATGGTCTATATGTCCCACAACTGAGAGTATTGGTGTCCGTATTCCGCTCTTTGTGCTCATGCCCTTCACCTTCTTCATTCATATACTAATCACTTCTACTTCTGTTTTTACTCCACCAGGAGAAACTTTTCTTCTGCTTTCCTCCAACTTCTTCTCGCTCTTGCCCTTGTCCCTCTTTATCAAATTCATACAGTAAATCCTTCTGCTTTTTGCTCAGTTTTTTTGGCGTTACTACCTTTACTCTCACCAACATGTTCCCTCGACCGTGGCCCCTCAAATCTGGCATTCCCTTGTTCTTCAGCCGGAAGTTCGTGCCAGATTGCGTGCCCGCAGGCATTTTTATCCGTGCACTGCTGCCATCTATTGTCCTTACCTCTATCTCATCACCAAATGCCGCTTGTGCGAAGCGAACCGAGACTTCACAAAATAGGTCATCCCCTGCCCTTTTAAAGAATTCATGCTCTTTCACATGCATTATCACGTACAAATCGCCTGGTGGTCCTCCTCTTTCCCCTGCGCCTCCTTCACCTGCAATCCTTAATCTACTCCCCGTATCCACACCTGGCGGTATCCTTACCGATATTTGTTTAGTTACTCTAATTTTCCCCCGACCATCGCATTCCTTGCAAGGAGTCTTTATCACCTGTCCACTTCCGCCACAATGTGGGCAGGCTGAGATAGAAATGAACTGAGCAAAGCCATGGCTCTGCGCTCTCTTTACCTGTCCCGCCCCACCACACGCAGAACAGGTCTCCAATCCGCCTGAACTCGCCCCCGTTCCGTTACATGACGTACAGCTCTCTTCTTTAGGGAGAGTTATCTCTCTCTCAATTCCCTTCGCTGCATCCTCGAGGTCTATCTCAAGGTCATACCTGATGTCGCTTCCTCTTTCTGGCCCGTATCTTTCCCCCGCCCTCGTATAGCCAGGTTCTCCCCCTCCGAAAAATACGTCAAATAAGGAACTGCCCACGCTGGCGCCCATTCCACCGCCTCTAGTTCTACCAAATCCAAAATTACCGCCAAAAAAACTCTTGAATAAGTCGCCAAAGATATCCTCTACATCGCCATATCTTGTGAAATCTGACCATTCAAATCCTCCGGGACCAAAATTAACACCCGCATGCCCAAATCTATCGTAATTCACCCGCTTCTGTGGGTCGGATAACACCTCATAAGCCTCTGATACCTCTTTAAACTTTTCCTCCGCCTCTTTTGGATCGTCTTTATTCAAATCAGGATGATGTTTTTTCGCTAATCTTCGATACGCACGCTTTATTTCATCCTTCGATGCTTCTCTATCCACACCTAAAACAGTGTAGTAATCGCTCTTCTCTGTCAATTCTGGCTGTCTCCTTCGCTATCTAAAGATTTTATCTTTTATGGTATAAAGTTTTTTAACCACCGCAGATATTTCACTTATTCATTAGTTCCCTCCAGAGGAAATAAACGTGTTTTCCGTGCCGTTACCGTATACCTTTATATATAACCTCGATTTATATTTCATTTGTTCAGTGAACAGATGAAGATGTGAAGTGGCAATGAAGGTGCGGGTGGAAGTAACGGATGAAGAAGGAGTGAAATCGTCCATAGAGAAGGAGGGCGATTTACAAATTGAGATGCTCAGACAGCTCACGATTAGGGATGTAATAAAGTTTTTAGAGAAGGAGCTTTCTCCTCTCCCTGTTAGGAACGCTTACGATTACGAAGGCGAAGATCTTACGATAAAAGAAAGACTTGCTTCTTTTTTACGCTTTGATGAACGTGCACCGAAGGGTTGGTTCACCTCTTCACAGGTAAGAAGAATATATGAAGCTGTATTCGAGGAGAATCTGCGACTGAGCACCATATCAACGTACCTGTCGGGCATGCATTCCGCCGGTATTTTAGAGCGAAAGGGTAGCAGAGCAAAGAGGCAATACCGATTGGTTTCCATGGAGAGCACGGAAGTAGCAAGCGCAGTAGTGTAGTGTAGTAACTCGTCAAAAATTCAGTCGTGTAAATCTAAAATCCTTTTTATCTGTTCTTTAAACTCCTCCAAAGAACCCTCATTCGCTATAACCTTGTCGGCTTTTTCCATCGCTTCGCCCATACCCCACCGGTTCTCTCGTTCCTCGCGCTCTTTAAATTCCTCGATATTTAACAGATCATCTCCCCTACCACGGGTTTTTATTCGATTATACCTGAGGATAAGTGGTGCCTCGATTCTCACAAGAATGAAATCAGTACCAAATTCTTTTTTGAACGTCTCTACTTCTGCTATGCCTCTTATTCCATCTATCACGATGATGGGCTTTTTTGCTCTTTTCCCCTCTTTGTCCGTTATATCCTTTATATCCTTTATACGCGGGATGCACCGTCTTGCAATTGCATCCATCCCTTCCCGCTCTCGCAGCTCATTTGCAATGCTGCCCGCATTTGCGTCACTTAACGATAGCTTTCGCCGTTGTAACTCCCCCCTTATCACATCTCCCATCGTAACGACAGGAATGCCTATCTCCTTTGCGACTGCTGCTGCAACGGTCTTTCCCGCTGCAGGTGCGCCGACAAATGCTAATATTTGTACCTCTCCTGCAGCCACTTTTCCGCAGCTCCTCGCGCAAGCCTTCGCTCTAATGCAGCATAAAATATGTTTACAATACAGAGTAAGTCCCCTTTTCTCACTTTGCCATCGGCTAATGGATGAAAAATGACCCCGTCAAGAACCCTCCTTTCCTCAACAGGCCTCGGCTTCCCCACACTTGTGAGTGAAGAGACTACACCAAGTGCATGTCGCATTATAAAGCAGGGCATAACTATCGACTTCGGGGGCACCTCTATCTTTTCTACCTTTATGTTCATGATTTCGTTTTTCTTCACTTCTTTATCCTCCTTTGCGATGAGCATTTCCCATTCGCCATGCGGACCGACGGTGAAGCCGTAGCTGTAACTATCCACTACTGCCCTCTCTGTTTCCCCACCGATTTTATCCTTCCAGTAAACGAGCTCTATTTTTGCCATGTTATTGAATTATACTATAAACTAACTCTTTTTAAATTTTCTTTTTGAGGCTCTCCAACTGTTTGTCCCAATACTCGTCCATAACTTTTGATTCTTCGGAATCCACGAATACAATCTCGCTTTGTTCCGATTTAGATATTACACCAATGTAATTCCACATAACACTCTGCCATTCGTTTTCGGTCAACCCCCTGCCAATCGCCTGTTCAATAATCTCTCGATTCAGAACAAGTTTTTTATCCCCTCGTATCCTAATCATCATTCCGAAGTGGACGAAAGTTGCATTGTTATCCTCGTTATCTTTGCAAACAGCCCTTGCAACAAGCATGTTTGCTGGAACCGCCTCAAGAAAAACGCTTACCATTTCGACTAACCACCACCGTAAACCGCTTCTTCGCCGTGCTCTCTGGTTCTGATCCTGACCTTCTTCAGACTCGCGGCATGGTACGCACCTGCTGCGAGTTCCTTCAGCTCCTCGCGGCTGAACTCGTCATCCTCGGCTATTACGCGTCCCGGAACAAGTTCAGGTCTACCTTGTTGTATTACGTATGAGCAGTTTGCAGCACCCGCCTCTTCAATCTCTTTTGCTATGCGCTTCACCTCTTCCGCGCCAACGAGGTTCTTGAATACTGTCGTTACCAGTTCAAGGTCTACGCCTGCCAGAATGCAAGCTGCGAGCGTATTCCTCACTCGCTCCGCTACGCCTGCGACTTTTGTCAGTTTCTCGTACAGCGTTTCATCAGATAGCGGCGCCTTGATGTCAAGGAAGATCTTGTCAATGAGATTTTTCTTCAGTAGAGTTTCGACAACCGCGGGGTAAAACCCGTTGGTCTGCACGGCAACGAACAACGAGCGCTTCTTTACGAATTGCGCGATCGCTTCGATTGCGTGCGGTTGCATAAAGGGCTCACCGCCGGAGAGAACCACAGCGTCTATGAAACCCGCGTTTTTTAGGATTTCCGCTTCTATCTCGCTCGGTTCAACGTAGTTCTGGTCTTCCAAGAGTTTGTAATTATGGCAATAGATGCACCGAAGCGGGCAGCCTCTGAGGAATATTACCATCGAGGCTTTTCCCCGCCAGTCTATGGTGGAGAAGGGGACGACACCACCGAAGTTTACCGCTGCCATACTTCAGAAGAAATCGCCCACTCGCTCGATGGCCCGTGCAACGAGTTCCGCGCAGTTGTCAAGGTCCTTCAGGCTTAACAGCTCCACCGGCGAATGGATGTATCTCGTGGGCACGCCGACCACACCGGTAGGTATGCCGCTCCGTGTGAGATGGATTATAGCCGCATCGGTCATGCCACCCTCCGATACGCTGAGCTGGTATTCGATTTTAGAACGTGCCGCGGTCTCTTTCAGCCATTTTAATACCGAAGGAGGCGTTATTATGCCACGACCCGAAGCGTCGGAAACGGTAATCACCGGCCCTTTACCTATCTCTATTGTCGTGTCTTTCTTCTCTATTCCCGGATGTCCCCCGGCTATATCGGTATCGAGTGCGATCGCCACATCGGGGTCGAGCCCGAAAGATGCTATTCGTGCACCTTTCAGCCCTACTTCCTCCTGCACTGTTCCCACTGCATACACCTCAAATTCGGTATTCGTCCTCTTCAGTGCCTCTACCATCACTGCAACGCCGGACCGATTATCAAAAGCTTTACAGGTAACCCGGTCGTTTCCGAGACTTACAAAGTGCCGATCGGTGGTGATTGGCGTTCCGATGAAAATCCCCATCTGCTCCACTTCTTCGCTGCTCTGCGCACCCACATCCACAAACATGTCCTCGGCTTTTACTACCTTCTCGCGCTCCTCTTTCTTCATTTTATGCGGTGGTTTCGAGCCGATAACACCGTACAAACCGCCACCCTCCGCGTGCACAATCACCCGTTGATTGAGCAGCGTTTGCTCAAACCAGCCACCTATGGTTGAGAAGGTTATGAACCCTTCGTCATTTATATGCTTCACCATAAGCCCTATCTCATCGATGTGCGCAGCAATCATAACAGAAGGCTTTTTACCGCGCTTCGTAGCTATCAGATTACCCAACCGATCAATTTTTGTTTCGTCTACATACCCCTCCAACTCTGCCTCGAGTATGTTCCTTATTTCCCCTTCGTAGCCTGAAATGCCATGCGCTTCGGCCAATTTCTTCAGCAGTTCTTTTAGTTCAGCCATTTTGAAAAATCCCGCCTCCCGGATTTGAACCGGGGACAGCACGGTGTCCGCGCGCGGTAATAAGATCTTCGGGAGGTGATCTAAATACGCTACACTACAGCCGCGCACTCTTCCACACTGAGTTAAGGCGGGTTGAATTATATGTTAATATAAAAGTATAAATAATCATCCACTTCTCAGGGTATCATAATTTTGGTAAAGCTTTTTGCTTGCAAAAAGGTTTGTCAATAACTCAACGTCCACCTCTTCCCCTTCTTCTATTATCTCCTTCCCCTTCTCCATGAAGATGTAACCATCTGCCTTTGCCAGCGTTGTGATTGCACCAGAGCCAGTGAGAATAGGATAAGCAATAATGGATACTTCTTCTGGCTTTTTCGCGGAGACGAGATTGACAAGTACGTATTCATTTCGTCCACGCTCGGAGAAGATTCTCTGCGCAGCCTTAGCCTTTATTCTCTTCTCCTTTCTTCTCCCGCCTTTTTCATGATTTTGTACGGGGATGCCCGAAATCGTGCGGAGCAAAGGAGCAACAAAAAGGTTGAAAGTAACCAATGCAGATGTTGGATTCCCCGGCAAGCCGAAAAAAGGCTTCCCCTGGAGAGTGCCGAAGATGAACGGTTTTCCAGGTTTTATGTCAACACCGTGCACGAGTATCTCGCCAAGCTCTTCTATCACTTTGGGTAGCAGGTCGCCAACGCCCGCAGAGGTTCCGCCCGAGACAATTATAACGTCAACACCTTTTTCCAGCGACTCATTTAGCCGTCCTGAGATGTCTTCAATATTATCACGAGCAATTCCAAGGAAATAAGGGCTGCACCCGCATTCACGAACTGAATCGCTGAGTGCCTGTGAATTAACATCATATATCTTCGCAGGCTCGAGGTCTTCTCCAGGCGCTATTAATTCATTACCCGAGGATATGATTGCCACTATCGGTTTTTTATGGACAGCCACTTCGTTTAGCCCGCAAGCAGCCAGGACACCGGTCTCACGTGGCGTAAGCGTAGTCCCACGCCTTACTATTCGCGCCCCACGTTTTATATCCGAGCCCGCAAGCATGATATTTTCACCGGGAGC
>JAUXGS010000152.1 GCA_030621945.1 Methanosarcinales archaeon
AGAGTATTGACCGCCGTTGGAGAAAAGAACTTAAAAAGGCATCTGAAAAGGTTCTAGTATTCTCTCCTTATCTGACATCGGCTACAGCAGAATCAGTTCTCAAAAATGTACGGAGTGACTCTTGTGAAATTTATACGCGCTTCTCGGTAGAAGATTTTGCGGCTGGAAGTTCTTCGCTGAAAACATTAAAACGTTTAGCTGTGCGCGGTTTTAAACTGTATAAACTCCCAAAATTGCATGCAAAGATGATAATTGTACCTGGCGCTTTTGCCAGTATTGGCAGTCAAAATTTAACAGTTAGCGGCATACACAACAGAGAAGCAAGCGTAGCTATTAACGATCCCAAAGAGGTAGCGAAAATTGAGAAAATGGTTGAGGTGTGGCTGCCTGAGCGACGCCCGATTACTTTTGAGATGATTACAGAGCTTGAGGAATTATTACCTCCACTCCAGCGAAATTTTAAAGAACTTCAACATGAAATTATGAAGGAGGAACGAAAACACATTGTAAACAGCATAAAGTCCCATTTGGATAGCCTTGGAACGGAGGATGGTAAAGTTCCTTTAAAGGTTGCCCAAAAGTTTATTATACGGTCTGCGTGGTTGGAACACCCTAAGTGGGGATCATGGAATAGTTGTGGGGGTGATGCTAGTAGCATTGAAGGTTCTGAAAGTAATTGGCATATTTATAAGGCTAATTCATTTATGGTGGGCAGAGCTATTTCTCGATGTAGAAGAACACTAAGTCGGTTTCTTGAGCAAGCGTCCTCGGGGAATATTATGCCTTTTTCAGAACTAAAAGCAAGATTAACTCTAAATGTTCGTGGGGCTGTAACAAAGTTTAATGGCGAAGAATATCTCCTTTATCCTCTTAAGGGGAATTACATGAAATTTGGAAATCACGCTATTAACGTTAAAGCTTTCGTAAATCTTATTCTGGAAACGGTGCCTATTGAGGAACTTTATGATTAATATGGTTTATGGATAATTCAACCTTTCATTTTAGCCGCAAACAAAATTCCGTAAACAGTAAAATACGAGTAAGGTCAACTAAAATTTGGGATTTGTTATCATGACGCCAAGATGGCAAGAATGTTGGGACGCAGCACCTGAGCTCTACGCACTCTTAAAGGAGAGCGAGACGTTAGAAAGCGGCCGTGAGAAACTTATAAGCTATATTGACGTTTTAGAGTGGACCTACCGGCGTGATATTGATACCATCAAGTCGTGGGATTATATTCTACTCAAAGAAGCGGTTCGCTGTCTGAAGAATATTATATCTCCGCGGAATGAGCGTTTAGCCGGAACTTCCGCGTTAGAACATCTCTGGACCGCCGCAGTAACGGGAGATGCAGAGGTAACTGATGATTTTGTTGATGAGTTTGTGCATTTATTTAAAGCGATAAAAGGGCAGTCGGATGTTTACCCATCGCGATTGATGGAAGGCATTGAGTTTCCAGATTTTGACGAGTATAATGGGCGAGAAGCCGCTTTACTGCGGTCTGATTATCTCGATCAGATGGGAAAGCGAATGAACGATTATCTTATGCGATATCCGAGCGGTCTCGAGCCTGAGATCGTAAAGAAGCGCAGTGAGAACAAAAAAAAGATTTTAGAAGTATTTGATGCCACGGAAGCAGATTGGGAAGACTGGAACTGGCAGTTCAACCATGTTTTCAAGGATAAAGATGGCTTTGAAACGATTAAAAAAATAATAAAGTTGAATCCTGAACAGGAAGCAGCAATTTACCTCGCTATAGAGAATAACGTTCCTTTTGGTGTGACACCCCACTACCTTCATCTCATGGATCCTGAGCCGAGCGATTATGACTATGCAGTACGGAGACAGGTATTTCCGCCGTTAAGATATGTTGAGAACATGATTGCACATAAAAAGGATAAAGCTTTGGCGTTTGACTTTATGCGTGAACATGATACCTCACCCATAGAGCTCGTTACCCGTCGCTATCCCACCGTTGCGATAATCAAACCGTATGATTCATGTCCTCAGATCTGTGTTTACTGCCAGCGAAATTGGGAACTCACTTCGCCATTAATGGATTCCGCTTTAGCGCCAAAAGAGCGCATTGATGAGGCTATAGAGTGGTTCGCGGAACACGAGCAAATGATGGATGTCCTGATAACGGGTGGCGACCCCCTGGCAATGGACGATGGCTTAATTGAGTATATCTTAAAACGTCTGTCGGAAATACCGCACTTGCACAATATACGAATAGCTACCCGATTACCCATTACAGTACCTCAGCGGATTACCGAGGAGCTGTGCGAGATCTTTGCAAGCTATTATGAAGTGGGCAAACAAGCACTATATATGGTCACACATTTCGAACATCCTTATGAAGTCACTCCTGAGACTGCTGAAGCGATTAGGCGCGTTAAAATGCTTGGAATGGACGTTTATAACCAGCAGGTGTTTACGTTTGCGAATAGCAGACGATTCGAGACTGCGGCTTTACGAATTGCGCTGAAGCAGATAGGAGTAAATCCTTATTATACCTTTAATATGCAGGGTAAATCCGAGATTGAAGATTACGCTGTGCCCATAGCGCGACTTTTGCAAGAGCGGAAAGAGGAGGCGCGATTGTTACCCGGCATCTTTCGGACTGATGAACCGATATTTAATGTGCCATTCCTCGGTAAGAACCATCTAAGAGCCTGGCAGGACCATGAACTTGTCGCTATACAACCTGACGGGAGACGAGTGTATTTGTTTCATCCGTGGGAGAAGAACATAGAGAAAGTTGAACCCTATCTTTATACTGAGGTTACGATACGGAGCTATCTTGAGAAATTAAAGGAACGGGGCGAAGATCCCGAAGATTACAGGAGTATCTGGTATTATTATTAACATTTATAAGATCATTTTCGCCTATTAGAATCATGGAACTTAAAGAGATAAAGCTCAAGGATTTACGTTCTGAGGATTTTATAGAAGAGAAAGTCGAGGAGATCAAATCGGTTGTCGGAAGTGGTTTGGCAATCAACGCGTTATCCGGTGGTGTTGACTCATCAGCGGTGACTCTGTTGGGGCACCGAGCGTTAGGCGATCGTTTGAAGACATATTTCGTTGAAAACGGCATAATGCGGCAAGATGAGCCGCAGCGGATTGTCTCACTCTTCCAGACAATGGGTATACCGGTAGAGATAGTTGATGCCAAAAAGCAGTTTTTTGACGCGCTTAAAGGGTTAACCGATCCCGAAGAGAAGCGAGAAGCGATTACGCAAACGTTTTATAAGGATGTTTTTGGTGAGCTGGTGAAAGAAAGCGGCGCCAAATATCTCCTCCAGGGCACCAATTATACTGACGTAGAAGAAACGGTTGCGGGAGTTAAACGGCAGCATAACATTCTTGAACAGTTGGGAATCGATACT
>JAUXGS010000090.1 GCA_030621945.1 Methanosarcinales archaeon
CCGGTAATGCCATGTTGGGCAATTCGTACGTTAAAAGGTTCTATTGCCTTCGCTATCTCCACCGTTCGTTCTATATTTATTGAAACCTGCTCAACGATATTCCCGAGCTCATCATATATATTTCCGTGCGTTGACCCGTTGGCAATGGCTAAAACGTTTGGGAATATATCCCTCTTGTGCAGCTCTTTAATAAAAGTGGTCGCCTCTGCAACCGTGGTAAGGACTAATCCGTCCTTATTCTTCTTACCTATCTCGCCAACTTCTACTTCTAATCCAAACTCTCTTTCAGCCATCAGCCCTTTAATAAAGTTAGCAAGCTCCGTGCTTACATCAATATTCCTCTGAAGCTGGCCTAAAACGGTTGGTTCGTTCAGATCAAAGAGAAAAGAAGCGTCTATTGCAAAAGAGGTATAGCCCGCCGCTATTTGTGCCTCAATCAAGCTCTTGACTTCCCTTAGTTCGTCTTCCGTTCCCTTCTTTACCGTTATGTGGTCTGCATGTAAAGCCCACTCAGCAAAACCCACGTCCTTGGCAATGCTCCGAACGGCATTTGAAAAATCCTGCGGTGTTAAGCCTGTATACCCGCCCTTCAAATCGCTCTCTGACTTTGCAAGCTCGAAAATAACTGCTGCTCTCAATCTTTTAGCCGCTCTAACTATCCCCCTTGCAATACCAGGAACGATCCTCGTATTTGCAGCCATTATAATCCCTTCTGTACTGTACAACGCCTCGAACATCTTATTTCCCGGAATCGGTTCAAATTCCCCCTTTTCTATCATGTCTCGCACCCCCTTAAATTAACATTTTACTAAATTAAAGTATCTTCTCCAACTTCTCGATAAGAGCTTTGTTTCCAATATATGTTGGAACTCTTTGAGTTATTCCCTCTGGCTCAACTTCCAGTATCGAACACGTACCATTGGTCGAAGCCCCTCCTGCTTGTTCTACTATAAAAGACATGGTATTGCTCTCAACCAATAGTCTTAACTTCCCATTTGGTTTGGTGGTTAGTGCAGGATATGCAAAGATCCCGCCATAGTGAAGTATTTGATTAAAGTCTCCGACAAAAGATCCACCGTATCTTAACTTGTACCCCGCCAGCTCTAACTCCTCGATATATCTCCTGAACGAGGGTAACCAGTCCTTCCGCAGCCCGCCAATACCGTATAATTTACCTGGTTCCGGAAGCGTTATATTCTCTTCTTTCAATACAAACCCCTCCTTTGTGTGTAAGAATTCGTGAACACCGTTCTGTGCCGTATAAACCAACGTTGTTACTGGACCATATAGAATATACATTGCAGCTATTTGGCGCTTTCCTTGTGTTGGCAAATCCTCTTTGTATATGCCGATTATCGTTCCAACCAGGTTGTTGCTCTCAATATTTGAGGAGCCATCTAATGGGTCCAAAGTGATATTGAATATTCCAGTATCATTGAGTTTTACCAGATCCGGCTGCTCTTCTGATACCACTGCTTTAACCAGCTCAGACTTTCTTAACTCGTCAATTATGAACTGATCGGCCCATTTATCTGCAATCAGTTGAAGCTCACCAAAGACATTCTTCGTGTCCGCCTTACCCCGCCGGTATGTGAGTTCGCTACTTATTGTACTCGCGAGATCGCTTATTTTGAGAATTAAAGAGGCTAATTCGCTGTCAATCCCACCCAAATGTTCTTTTAATGCTTTTGCCATACTAATAATATAATTAGATTATTGTATCTTATATAAAAAATGGAAATAGAAGATACCTATTGCGAGGCATTTGATGGGTTATTTACAAGGATATGCATAACCGCGAACGATGAGAAGCGATTGAAACAGGCGGCTTATAATGCCACTGCATTGCCCTGCACGGTCTTTGGCGAATCAGAAGGCGGTATCGAGCAGTGGCTGCCAGAGGAGAAAACGCCGGATGGCAGAAAAGGAGCGGTGATTCAATTATGGGCGAATTACGGTGAGAATGCCCTCAAGAAACTGGAATACGAGATATCGAAACGAATACGGCAGGGGATACTGGTCGTGCCCACGACATCAGTCTTCAATGCGCTTGATTCTCCCGATGGAAGGATTGATGTTGTACACAGGATAGGGCATTGCGGCGATGGCTACGAGACCCTTGAGTACCGGTTTGGACGGGCAGTCGTTGCGGTGCCGATAATGATGGGCGAATTCCTCGTGGAACATTATTTAGGCTATAAAAAGGGAGTGATGGGCGGAAACGTATGGCTCTTGTGCGAAAGCGTAGAGGCAGCATTAGAAGCGGGAGAAAAGGCACTTGCCGCAATAAACAACGTAGAAGGTGCGATCGCTCCTTTTGATATCTGCTCTGCGGGCTCTAAACCGGAAACGAACTATCCTGAGATCGGGCCTACGACTAACCACCTGTATTGCCCCACGTTAACACAGAGAATAAGCGGGACAAAGGTTCCAGACGGTGTGCAGTGCATTCCAGAGATCGTTATCAATGGTATTTCACTCGAAGCGGTAAAAAAAGCGATGAAAGCAGCAATAGAAAGCGTACGTGATGCCAAAGGCGTGGTGAAGATCTCAGCAGGGAATTACGACGGTAAATTAGGAAAGTACAAGATCTTTTTGAAGGAGTTGGTGGACTGGGTGGACAACTCTGCACTTATGTGATTGTCCATAACAGATAAACTTTTTTATCTACGGATGCAATTTAAAAGAAGAGGGAGACTCACAATTCTTCACTCCTTTTAGAATAACTAAACGAGGTAAACGTAAAATGAAGAGCTATAAGATTGCGGTTATGCGTGGCGATGGAATAGGGCCGGAGATAATAGAAGAAGGGTTGAAAGTGCTTGATGCTGTTTCTGAGCGTGAGAACTTTGAACTTGACTGGATTGAATATCCACATGGTGCGGAGCATTACCTGGAGACTGGTGAGTTACTCGGTGAAGATACTTTTAAAGAATTGGGACGGTGTGCTGCGATCTATTTCGGGTGCATCGGCGATCCGCGACTGGAACCGGGTGTCTTAGAGCAAGGGATACTGCTTGCGCTCAGGTTCTATTTTGATCAATACGTAAATCTGAGGCCAGTGAAGCTTCTGGAGGGCGTTCGTACACCATTGGCGGGTAAGCGCCCGGAAGATATTGATATTAGCGTTGTGCGTGAGAACACGGAGGATTTCTATATCGGCATTGGCGGACGAGCAAAAGGGAACGAGAAAAAGAGCGAAGTGCTAGAAATCGTACGGAACCTATATCAGGTAAAGTTCAATTTGGATGTCGAGACCGATGCGGATGAGCTTGCGTACCAAATCGGTGTCGTGACGAGGGAAGGCTGCGAGCGTGTGATGCGGTTTGCATTTGAGCTTGCGCGCGCGAATGGAAAGACAAAGGTGACGAGCGTGGACAAGGCGAATGTCTTGACGCACAGTTATGGTTTCTGGCGTGAGGTGTTTAACGACGTTGCAAAGGACTATCCAGAGATAGAGACAGAGTTCAATTTCGTAGATGCGATCTGCATGTGGTTCGTTAAGAATCCTGAATGGTATCAGGTCGTGGTTGCGCCGAACATGTTTGGCGATATTATTACTGACCTTGGTGCGATGATACAAGGCGGACTGGGTCTTGCACCGGGCGGGAATATCAATCCCGATGGCGTTTCCATGTTCGAGCCTATTCATGGCTCTGCACCGAAATACAAAGGTAAAAACGTTTCAAATCCGATCGCAACGATTTGGGCTGGTGCGATGCTTTTGGAGAACGTTGGTGAAAAGCACGCGTCGGAAAGCGTTATAAATGCGATTGAAGAGGTTTTGAAGGAAGGGAAGGTTAGGACATACGACCTTGGCGGTAGCTCGAAGACGAGCGAGGTTGGTGATGCAATTGTAGCTATAATCAAGAGTGAGAGCTGAGATACCTATCTAAATAAACCAGATTGGTATATTTTCAAATGGTGAGTAAGTCCTCCCGAAAGGATGATGCTATGTTGACATGGGTGGGAGCGAGTAAGTAGGGAAGGGTTCACCAATTCTTTTTATTCTTCTTTAACGATTACCGCTTTTGAGAACTCAACTTCTAAATTCGCCCTATATTTATTCTTGACGAACGGCATGTTCACCGTACCAACTTTGTCAGTTAGCTCAGTAAAGTAATCGAGAAATTTATCTAAATCGTTAGGTGAGTTTATATCAAATCGTAAATTAATGCTGAAACGTTTCCCATCTCCACAAAAGGATTTTAGAATGTGTATCGGACCATCATAATCTTCTATGTGCACTGAGGGATTAGCCATTTTAATCTTCATCACTTTACCGTTATTACCGCTGTCTCCCTCAACAATACTGCCAGGCAATTCTTCAAATTTCGTAAAGCAACTAAGCTCTCCCGTCCTGTCATCCATGGAACGGCATACATAGTCCGCATCCAGGATAGCACCCGCACTGTCGAGCTTTATCGCCTCTTGCGACATCCTAACCGCTGTCGAGGTGTTCTCGTCACTGGCTATCGGTTTAGCCTCCCCTTCCCCTATCGCTTTCATTCCCTCGTCACCATCTCGCCTTATCGCTCTTTTATCTTTCGAGATTCTTTAAATTCAAAAAAGGTAGGGTTATATAAGCTTTTCGGTTAACCGGACTTTAAAAACATCGTCAAACTCGATGGCGGAGTATCTTTCCACTCCGTTCTTCAAAAGATGACGCTTCATTACGAGAAAGTTACAAAACCCGATGCAGTGCGTAAGATTGCACCGTTTGACCTGCGAAAGAGGAGGGTTACAAAAAAACATCATACCTTCTCCACAATTGTTCAAGTCCACACACACTCCTTTTTCCCTGAGTCCCTGAACTTTTTCCATGGGGGTATATCTATCCGGTTCCGTTAGTATAACTAAAAACAAACTCGCCTCACGTCTTTTCGCACCGCACGTAAAAGCGTTTACGTTAGTTGGTCAGCTACGTCTGTTGCCCAAGGAGTGTTTCAGCAATAGCTTCAAGCTTCGTGAGTTCGCGTTTCCGGAACCCGATAAACAAACCACTGAATTTACCGCCAACGCACGTTTTTGTCTTCTCGCCCTGTGGTAGCACTTTGTTAAGTAACGGACAAAGGACTTTC
>JAUXGS010000170.1 GCA_030621945.1 Methanosarcinales archaeon
CCTGAGCAGGATCTCCTCCATCGCAATCTCCTCCACCACTGCATGACAAAATGTGTTGTTCCGAAGCGTCAAACTCTATCGTGGGGTCGTTTGCGTCAATATTTATCTGTGCTTCAAATGCTCCTGTTGAACCAAATATCCAGCAGCTTCCACAAGGTCCTTGAGACTTCACCGAAGTCATCCGGTTCTGCCCGTCTTTATTTCGCCAGTCGAATGTGCCAATTGGCATACTCACATCCGGTGGACGTATTTTGGTTGCATCTCTTGGTATCGGACCGATCTTCGCGCCACAAAGCATCTTTTTCTCCTCAATAGAAAGTCCAGAAACAGACGTTTCACCCGCTGTCCATTTAGCACCTTTTTCTTCTATCGCTTTTTGTATCTTTTCTATAGTTGCAGTTGTATCCGTATCATCCGCTTGCGTTGCACTCACAGCCGGCGCAGTTGCCACAAAAACCGAAATCAGCATTATCGCTGTAAGTACTATCCCTATCGCTTTCACTTTCTTATTTTCGCTTTTCATTTTTTTCTCTTTCACCCCCTATTTTTTTTTAAAATACCCATTAAAAGTTTTAGTGGATGGGCATATAAGCTTTTCGGTCTTGTTAAGTAAACCGTGAAACTACACAGTATAATGTGTTATTGGTATTGCCTTAATTCCTCTATGAGCTCTTTTATTATTGTACCATTCTCTGTATCCTTTTATTTTTCCGTTCAGCCACCGGGGGGATTTCTCGAGTAAATAAATGAACTCCTCGCTCACGTTTCTTATTGCTCTTTCTACTTTACCCTTATCCTGGGGGTAGTAGGAGTGGGCAAATAAAGGTTCAATATGGTTCTCAAAGCACCACCTCTTAGATTTCCATTCCTCTCTGAATTGCGGTCCATTATCCGTCAGTATTTTCTCCGGCTTTTTTGGTACTTTTTCCAGCAGTTTTGTGATTTCAATTTTTGTGGGTGCATGGTCAAATTGCTCTGCAACAAGCAAGTACCTGCTGTAATCATCGATGCACACAAAAAACCAGTACCCATTGCCCCGCACTGAGTACGGTCCTTTAAGATTAGCCTGCCAGGGTTCGTTTGGTTTCTTCGCTATGAAGAAATTCCCGTGCTTGTAGTTTTTCTTATACCTTCAGATTGTGTTTTTTAAGCACTTCATTAATGCTCGTTCTTGACAATTTCAATCCCTGAACACAGTGCTGAATCACTTCCTTTGCATAATCTGGTAACTCCGTGAGCCCCTGTTGTATTCTCGCAGTACCCCAGTCAAAAGTTGTGCGCATGGCAATAATCGCCAATTCCACCTCTAATGTGATCTTTACTTCTCTATTTTCGCGTTTTTTGTCCCTGAAGCTTTCTCTTCCACGATGCTTAGCCCTCTTAGACCAAGTGGTTACTGTTTTTCTTGACACGTCGAAAACTTCGGCAACTAACGTTTTCTTAAATCCTCTTCTCACAGCGCCAACCATGGATTGCCGCTGTTCAGGAAGCAAGCGCATGATTTTTTCACCCCTTATTTCTTTTTTAAGAGAATAGAAAGAAGAAGGGGATGAGATAAAAGAATGCCCTGATGTGTAACCTTTTAGACTTTACTTAACATTTTTAAAAGAAAAGTTTTTGATCAAACTTTTTTTAAAAGTTTGCATCCAGAACCACACCCGCCCCTATATTTTTACTATCTTTCACCAGAACGAACCTTCCAAGCTCCGGAATTTTAGCGAATTTCTCTACGACTAATGGCTCAGTAGTAAAAACGATTGTCGCAGCATCATGCTCGTTTATCTCTTCTGGATATTTCTCTATCACTTCTCCTGTCTCTGAATCTATCTTCTCTTTTATCTCCTTTATCTCGCATCTCACTTTAGCAGTTCCGCATCTTAGCTCTAATCTCTCCCCTTTTTTCAATTCCTTGCCAAGCAAAACAGCCTCACCTAAAAACTTCTTCGTAGGTTTGGGAGGATTTTCTGCTATTCCTCCAACATCTCCCCTTTTTACTTCTTCGCTGATAACAATTCCAATGCAGTCTCCAGATACCGCTTCTTCTAATTCACCATCGAATAACTTTATTTTTCCTATTCTTCCTTTAGCGCCAGAGGGCTCGAAAATTACTTCATCTCCTTCCCTTAACATGCCAGATTCAACCCTTCCAACAACTATTTTCTCTCCTTCTACCCCATAAACATCCTGAACAACAAACCTCAGCGGTTTCTCTTCCCTGCGTACTCGCACTTCGTCCAATGCCTCTATCAACGTTGGACCATCATACCATTTCATTCCTTCGCTCCTACGGTAAATGTTATCGCCTTCCATCGCTGACGCAGGTATGAAGAGCATCTCTTCCGCTGCGTAGTCAAAAGAATTTAAAAGCTCACTTATTTCTCTCTTAACTGTTTCAAATCGCTCTTTTTTATAATCCATGGCATCCATCTTGTTCACAACCACAAAAACCTGGTTTATGCCAAGCATCTTCACTAAGAAAAGATGCCTCCTCGTTTGCTCTTGAACGCCTTCCTCCGCGGAAACAACCAAAACCGCCACATCTGCATGTGAAGCACCTGTGAGCATGTTCTTTATGAACTCCTTATGTCCCGGCACGTCTGTTATTGTGTAGTAGGTCTTATTGCTTTTAAACATCAAACTCACCGTATCTATTGTCCTCTCTTCTTTTAGCTCGTCCTCAAAAGAATCGAGGAAATAAGCAAATTCAAATCTGCGCTTATACTCCTCCGCTAATTTCTGTATCTCTTCTACCCGCTCATCTTTTATGCTCTCGCTGTCATAAAGCAACCGTCCTATCAAGGTGGACTTGCCATGGTCCACATGACCCACAAGTACTACATTTACGTTCATTTTCACATGTACCCCAAAGCTCGTAGCTTTTGCATCATAAACGTCTTTTCTTTATCCTGTGCCCTGCCAGACCGTTCTGCAATCTTTGTCGTTCTCAGTTCTTCCACTATTTCATCTATTGTTTTTGCATTTGAATCAATTGGAGATGTGCAAG
>JAUXGS010000064.1 GCA_030621945.1 Methanosarcinales archaeon
GCTGCGGGTGCAAGGGCGAAAGAATCTCTTTGAGAAAGTGGTTATGCCTTTAGTGGTAAGGGATGTAATAGCCGACCATCTTCTATTCATACACCGGCGCCAACCACTTCATGTACTTCTCCTCTCTTGCGTTCAGCACGTCAAAGAACTTCCTTTTTATCACGCTTGTTACTTCACCTTTCTTACTACCGCCTATCGTCACATCATCTATCTCCCGTATCGGCGCTATCTCCGCTGCTGTCCCGGTAAAGAAGGCTTCATCAGCAGACAATAACTCTTCCTTCGTCATACGCTTCTCCACTACTTCATAGCCCATATCCTGCGCAAGCTCGATTACTGAAGCCCGTGTGATTCCTGGCAGAATAGACGATTCCGCTTCCGGTGTGTAGAGTATTCCATTTTTCACGGCAAATACATTCTCACCCGGACCTTCAGCCACATAGCCTTTTGTATCAAGCAGTATCGCCTCACCAAAACCTCTTTCCTTCGCGTCTAACGATGCTAAAATCGAATTAAGATAATGCCCCACCGCCTTTGATTTAACAGGCAGTGTGTTAGGATCTATTCTTCGCCATGGTGAGAACGTGCAGCGTATACCACCTTCTGCTGCCTCTTCGCCAAGATAAGCGGCCCAGGGCCATGCCGCAATTGCACAATCCACAGGACAGCCGGTCGGATTTAGCCCCAAGTGATGGTAGCCAAAAAAAGCGATTGGCCTTATGTAGCATGCGTCAAGCCCATTTACACGAATTGTTTCCTTTATCGCCTCTTCTATCTCCCCCCTTGCATAAGGGATTTCCATCTCGTATGCCTCCGCTGACCGATACAGCCTATCTACGTGCTCCTTTAGCCTGAAAATAAAAGATCCCTTCTCCGTTGCATAGCACCGTATCCCCTCAAAAACGCCAGACCCGTAATGCAAGCCGTGTACGAGAACGTGCACTTTCGCCTCTTTCCAATCCACAAACGTACCATTATACCATATTTTTCCTTCGTCTGTAAAGCCCTCCGCCATTACCATCACCCCTCGTATTGTGTCCTTTTTATTATATACTCTTTTTCTTTTTTTACAAACCGTTTAGTGCTAAAAGATTAAGGATGGTTTGTTCTGTATCCGCCGCTTCACTATCCTACCTTCAACCTCTAATTCACTCCATGCCGCACGTAATCGCTCCTCTTTTTCTTCGTTTATTAAAGCAACAAAAGACGGTCCAGTCCCGGATAAACTCACACCCTTCACACCACATTCCAATGCCTTGAGCATCGGTTCCGGGTTAAAATTCAACGCTGCACAGTATAAAAAGCCATTTAACGTCATTGCCTCTTCAAATCTGCCATCCAACGCTAATTCATACGCACGATTCACCCACGGAGCTATCAATCGCGACCGCTTCACATTGGTATCAGCGGTAAACGCTTTTGCTCGTGGCAAGAAAATGAGAACTGCAGAATCTTTCTCCACTCTTCTTATCAACTCTCTTTTTCTATTGTCCGTTATTACGATCCCGCCGAGCATAGAAGCACAGGCATCGTCAAAGGCTCCGGTTATGGACACACCAACATACAGCGCAGCGTCTACACCCATTCGTATCGCTTCCAATGCACTTATTTTCTCTTTCGCTTCTTCTCCCCCTATTGCGTCCAGAGTGGCAACGACCGCAGCATTTGCCGCCGCACTGCTGCTCTTGAGCCCACTTCCAATTGGTATCTCACTGCGCGTCTTCACATACGCACGTAGCGGCAAATCGAATTTCCTCAGCACTAACCCCACGCACCGCTCTATTAACCGAGTATCAGCACGCTTTTCACCTTCTTGCTCTACTATCTCTCCCGTGATACCTTTGAAATCCTCGCCAAGCTCCACTTCTGCATGCGTCCATGAGTCAATGCCAAAAGCAGAGCCTTTATAGGTCGCAATTGCATTTATTATTGTTCCTGCTCCACTTGCCTTTCCATACCCTTTCCCCCTTCCCCCCGTTCTCATGCTTTTAGTTACCTCTTCGTATGTTTCACCGATTTTTATGCATTTCTCCAAGCAAATAACGTTTGTGATAATAATAAGCACAGGTAAATAAGAGAGGAGTTTTTGTAAACAGTCTTGACTTTCCGCACTTCTGGATGAATCTTTTAATCTAAGCGAGAAAAAACGGTAAATATTTATGCTCTCAATCTGTATCCTTCCCTTGTCATACAATATAAATAAAAAGAGGAGAGAAGAGGAGGAAAATGACAAAAGAAGTTGTTATAATTGGGGGAGGCATTGCTGGGATATACGTGTTGAGGACCCTGCTTGCAAGGAAGAGCGATGTGGAGGAGGAGATGGACTTCACAGTATTAAAGCGAGAGGAGAGCGGCTGGGTGTCCGTTTGCGGACTGCCTTTTGCGTTGCGTGGATGGTATGAGATAGATAAAACAGAGATAAACAAGCCGCAGTTCTTCCTCGACCAGGGTGTTGATTTCAGAACCGAGAATGAGGTAGCGAAGCTCAATTTAGAAGAGAACAACGTAGTCCTTAAGACCGGTGAGGAGATAAACTACGATTATCTCGTTATAGCAACGGGGAGAAAACAATCCGTGGAAGAAACGGAACTCGGCGGTGTTTACACGTTTCATAACGAGGATGATGCGAGAAAGATAGAAGCCGCTCTGAATGTGGAGGGAGTGAAAAGCGCTTATATTCGTGGTCGCGGTATTATAGGATTGCAAGCGGCAGCCGCTTTCTCAACGAGGGGATTAAAGACTACGGTTCATGGCGGACCTCCTTCTTTGCTTCCTTCCAGCTTAGACCCTGATATGGGAGATATGGTCAAAGAGCGGATGGAGAAAGCGGGCATAAGATTTATTCTTGATAGCAGAGAGATAACAGCGATAAAAGGACATGAGGGGAGAGTGAAATCGGTTGTGATAGGAGAAAAGGAGGCGGAGGAGATTCCGGCAGATATTGTTATAATTGGCAAATGGATGCTTCCTGAAGTAGACCTCGCAAGGGACGCGGGTGTGGGTATAGGAGAAAGTGGGGGAATAGTCACGGATAGAGCAATGCATGTTAAAAGAGGAAGAGGGCATATAACTAATGTATATGCACTTGGTGACTGTACGGAAGTTGTAGACGCCATCACACATCGTCCGAGACTGAACCAACTTGCATCTACTGCTGTCACTCAAGCTACGGTTATAGCTGATAACATACTTAGCGATATCGGTGAGCAATCAGGTTTATATTCCCCTTGTGAATTTTGTTTTGGTCCAACAGTGGCGGATGTCGGTGGTGTCTTGATGGGTTCGGTAGGTGTTACATCCGAAGCGGCGAGTCGCGCAGGGATAAAAACAATAAGTGGTAAGGCAACGAAACTCGTAAAGGCAAGATACTTCCCCGGGGCGACGCCTCTCACCCTGAAATTAATCTTCGATGCATATACCAAGAAATTAATAGGCGCACAAATGGTCGGCGAAGCCACCGTTGCCGAACGTGTAAACGAGTTGGGAGTTGCTATACGTGCAGGCATCACCGCAGAGGAGCTGAGAAATATGGAGAGATGCTACGACCCTTCGCAGGCTTTGCTGGTTGATGTAACGATAGACGCTGCGACAAAGGCTCTGGGAATCACACCGGTCTATTAGACCCAAACAAAAATCTTTTTTTCTTTTTTTTCTACGAGGGGGAATTATAGAAAGTTTTTTATGCCTACAGCACGGACGTTAAAGCGATGAGAATGACACAAAAAATGGTGATAATTGGTGGTGGTGATGCGGGAACGTACACGCTGGAAGCTATCTTCAAAAAAGGGGCGGAAGTGCTAAAACAGTTTGACATAACGCTTGTGAAGAAGGATAAGGGCGGTTCAGCATCTATTTGTGCAGTGCCCTTTGCATTGCAAGGCGTTTTTCCTATGAAGGATGTTGCCGAGATAGAGCCCCCAGAGACGTTCATTGGCCACGGCATTGACTATCGAGCAGAGACTGAAGCAACGAGCATAAATTTAGAGAACGACACCGTGACTTTGAGTACTAGCGAGGAGATAAAATACGATTACTTAGTCATAGGGACAGGGAGAATGCCTCGTATCCCTGCAAACGAAGGAACAGTCTTGGACGGTGTTTTTACAATGAGCACGGTAGAAGACGGAGAGAAAATCGCTGCGGCTATGAATGCGCCGGAAGCGAAGAATGCGGTGGTTCTCGGCTGTGGTACGATTGGACTGCAAGTAGCTATGGCCTTTTTGAAAAAGGGATTGAAGACAACGCTTGTAAGTGGGCATCCGACACCGCTATCCAGCTGCTTGGATCCCGATATGGGCAAATTAGTGCGTGAAAAGGTGGAGAAAGAGGGGGCCACGTTCCTCGTTGGTAAATCAGTAGAAGCTCTTAAAGGCGATGGAGGCACAGTGAAATCGGTAGTAGTAGAAGGCGAGGAGATATCCGCTGACATTGTCGTAATCTCGAAGGGCATGCTACCAAATGCTGATTTAGCCAAGAGCGCGGGTATAGAGGTGGGAGAGACAGGTGGAATCGTTGCTGACCAGTTCTTGCACGTGAAGAAAGGTGGCGAGTACATAACCAACGTCTACGCGCTTGGCGACTGTGTTCAGGTTGTAGACGCCATTACGCTTCGTCCCCGACTGAGTCAATACGCCTCGTCCGCATTAGTGCAGGCTAAAGTGGTCGTCAATAACATCCTCGGTATCAGTTACTCACTTGAACCTGCTTTGAGCCCTGCCATAGCAGCGATTGCCGATTTACAAGTTGGTTCCGTTGGAATTACATCGACAACTGCAGAACGCTGTGGGATAAACGTAGTAAGTGGCAAGAAAGAGAAGCCCACGAAGGCACGATTCTATCCTGGACGGAAGTCAATGGCGGTGAAATTGCTCTTCGACGCGTATTCCGAGCGCTTGATAGGCGCGCAGATAATCTCCGAGGAGATGGTTGCAGATCGGATAGACGGGCTCTGTAATGCGATAAGGATGGGTATGACGGCGAAGGAATTAAGTAGAATGGAGAAGAGCTTCGATCCCTGTGTGTCATTGCATCGCGATGTTATGGTTGACGCTGCGGAAAAGGCTTTGGAGAGTTTATAGGTCTGTTACACCTGACCCAAACCTTTTTCTTTTTTATTTTTTGTTTTGTATCTCCGTGCGCCTTTCTGGAACTTTTTTGGAAGCTACAGAATATCACCAATCAGCCGCTTAGCCCACGTCAACTTCTTCCTTTTCCGTGCGGTTACCTGCGTATCCTCGAAGTCAAAGCCGATGAGTTCTATGCTATGCGCACCAAATTCCTTCGCCATGAATACACACCGGTCGCCATCGGTGAACCCGCCGAAGTTGTAAACGTTATGAAGCGGCTTGCTTTGCGTTGTGCAGAGCACATTCTCATTTAATGCAGGCAGCACCTTCTTCAGCATTTCTATATTGTCACCATGCGCATGCACCACAAGTATCGAACCAAGCCGGTTTGCCGTAATAATATCCGGAATCGGTCCGTCAAGGTCGGTGCACACGATGTCTGGTATTATAGCATTACGCAGAAGAACAGAAGTGGCACCATCTGCAGCTATCACCACATATTCTCGATAAAAGTGGAGAACATCAAACTCCTTTTCCTTCCCCCTTATATCGTGTTCCAAACATGGCGCATTGCCACAAATGATTACTCTTTTACCTGTTATGAGCGCTTCTAATTCCTGTTTTACTGTTTTTTCACCTGTTTTCCTTTTATGCGACGCTATTATCGCAGAAGCCACTTTCGCCGCTTCGTCGTCTTTTGCCCTATCAAAGCCAAAATCCTTCAATATCTCCTCATAGATCGGCTCCCAATCATTATATCTCATGGCACATATTCGTTTTTAAAAGAAAGATTAATCAATGTTTCAAAAATCTCTTTACTTAATTGTCACCTTCATACTCCGTACTCAAGACCTCTCTTATATGCTCTGCTGTTTTCTCACCCACATGTTCTACCTCCATCAATTCCTTCAAGTCGGA
>JAUXGS010000041.1 GCA_030621945.1 Methanosarcinales archaeon
AAGATGTTGTTGTAAACGCAGGGATGAGCAAATGAAAAGAAAGAGCTCTTTTAAATGGTTGCATGTAATCCTGGTGCTTGTGCTTCTACACGGTTTTATATTTGGAGCTTGTGCTGGACAGGAGGAACAGCAAGTTCAGCAGGAACAGCCCGTCATCGCGTTGACCGACCTCGATTTTAATAATGATGGGTATATCAATCAGATGGATTTAGATATCTTGAAGTCGCACTTCAACGACCGATATAACTGGTATGTTCCCTGGGATTTGAACGCGGATTTTCGATGCGATTATAAAGACTTTTATTATTTCGCAGATCATGTCCCTTTGGATTACCGGTATCAAGTAGCGGTAAATATCTCTGCGTGGAACCTGTCTAATTATACCGTAGATAGAGGCAAAGAGCCTGCACTTATTCTCGACGAGATTGTTTATCCACAGAATACAAACCGAACGGTGGTGTGGGTAGAGCATTATACAAGTCTCGAATCGCCAAAAAACGACAATGCAGTCTGTGTCCATTACACACGTGACCTCTGCAGATTGGCGTACAAAAATTTAGGGCCGAAGACGATAGCCTGGGGCTCTTCCGGCGTGCATGCATACGGAATGATATACACAGGTGGCAACTGGCGGGATTTGTCTAATTGGTTTATCATTGACCCCTACTGGAAATTGTATGACGAAAATATCTTAACCTCAATGGGCTTTCACGACACGCATACAATAAAAATCCTGCTGGACGAAGGGCGTTACGGCTATTGGGCGATCCATCTATCAGTAGATTATCAGAATAACACGGTTTACGATCCGTATAAGGCGGAGTACAGGATCGGAAAATTTAGAGAGCCGGTGTAAGCACTTTTCCGTTTTTTCTTTTAGCACAGGTTTTCTTTTTTAAACCTTAACTCCGTCCACAGTAGGGCACATATAATTTCATAATTCTCTTAGCGAAGCAGGCGTGGGATTTCCAGAGAGTGGCTCAAACACAGTGGAAAAAGTGAGATACGACGAGGGGAAAAAGAGGGTTTATTTCAATAAAGAGCAGTATTTCGATGGTATCTTCAAGGAGGTGTGGGAATATCGAATTGGTGCGTATCAGGTGCTGGCGAAGTATTTGAAGGTCGTAAAGGGCGAGAACTATCTTTAGAGGAAATAGAGCATTATATGAAGGTTGCAGCAGCTATAAGAAGGACGATTGAGGTGCAGAGGACGATTGACCAAATAATAGGCAGGATATAATTGTCTGAAAAAAACGACAAAGCCGAATACCGTAGCGAGTACAAACTAAAATCCCATGCCAATATTTACGAAGCCTGCCTGTTGGGAGGATAAAAAAGTCATGATTTTAGTTAGTTTGACCTTTATCTATCTAAATTTCTCCCAGACTTCTTCTTCTTTCCACTGGTGTGGTTGTTAGCATCACCCCCTCTAAACTAACTAAATTTAGCATAGGAAGTAGAAGTTATATAAAACTTTCGGTTGCGCTGCGGAAAGTTTTTATATGGTAAAACATTCGAAATTAGTGTGTGAAAACCAACCAGCGAAAAAATCAAATCAAAAAATAAAAAAAATAAAGAAAAAAGAGGTGAAAAAATAAATCACCTCACTTCACGTGCAGTGTTCCTTTTGCTTTCTTCTCGCCCATTGCGAGATCGCCAAGGTATTTCTTGTATTCTACGCCATCCACTGTTGCAGTCTCGACGAACTTGAACGAAGGCGTCATCTCCGTCTCGCCCTTCACCACGATCTCACCACCGGTCATGTCCGATCCAGGCCATTGGGCATCGCTTTCGATTGTTATCTTACCGCCGCGCATGTTCAGACCTGCGAGCCTGTCCGCGTTACCCTTTATCAGGATCTCGCCACCTGCCATGTATTGCCCGACGAGCTCCCCGGCATTGCCATTAACCGTCACTTTACCGCCGGTCATGCCCTTATCTTCGCCTCGATACATCGCACAGAGGTTGTCCTCCGCATCACCCTCGATTATCAGTTCGCCACCTCGCATCTCTCTGCCGGCCCAGCAATTTGCATTTCCTTTCACTACTATCTTGCCGCCTTCCATCATCGCACCGCAGCGCATGTCCACATCACCGCGTGCCTCGATCTCGCCTGCTTTCATACCATCGCCAATGCGCTTCACGCGTGTCAAATCGCCTTCAAATACGATCTTCACTTCTTCGGCATTACCGGCATCGCCTTCCACACTCACATCGAACAGGTCGCCAGTATTCTCCTCCCGATTGCCCCACCAGACCTTCACAGCTTTCAGTTCCGCTTCATTCTTACCAAAGAGCTGATCCGGGGTTAGTGCATCCACCTCAACAGGTACTGCAGCGATTCCACTCCTAACCGCTTCCTTCAACTTTAACGTTATGGTTTGCATTTTTTTTCTTCTCCTCTCCTCTGTTAGCTCCTCCACGGCGCCTTTATCTCATACGGATTCGGCAAGTACGCGTCCTGAACCGGATAATTATTTAAGGTCACTGAGTAGTATTTAGCGAATTTGTCCTTCAGCGTAACCATCATCTCATCCGTCAGCTTATCATCGCATTCCGGCGTGACGAAGATCGTTCTTCCCGGTGGTGTTGCTACGACCTCGCCATCCTTAACCACAATCTCGCCGGCTTTTATCGTGTACTTCGTATTCAAGAACGCCTTCTGGATCTTGCCTGCATCTCGCTCTTCTGGTGACATATCGTAGATCGCAACGTCCGCGTCCGCACCAACGCCAAGGTGACCTTTTCCATGCTCGTGCAGCCCCAAAGCCTTCGCAGTCATTCCTCTTGTGATTATCGCGATCTCATTTAAATCGTACTCACGGTCTATCGAGGGCAACGCTGCTCGATCAAAGATCGCCTTGTGCATATCCTCGGCAGACTCATCCCTTCTCTTCTTGCTCATTAGATGCGAGATAATTATCGGATACCCGATGAACGGACCTGCATTCGGATGATCTGTCGTGAGTGCGACCTTCCACGGGTCTTTAACCAACAATGCTAATTCCTGTCCGATCGCCCATTGGATGGTATGCACACTTACTTTACCGGAATACAGGAACGGTGTTATCCCCGAGCCCGTCTCAAGTTCGACATCGTGATTCGTCCATTTTCTACCTGTTATCTGATACAAACTGTATTCCATCGGTCCATCTGCGGTCATTGTCGTTGTATCCCCCAATATCACTGAGCCAATGTCAATGGTGGCATGGTCGTTTTGGTTTATATAATCCGCAATAGCATCCGCCTTCGACTCGAAATTGCCCCAATTCGTGCCGCCATAAGAATGGAACTGCGTATGTGTGGTATGTATAACCTGGCGGTCTTTAGACGCTTTTACTCCTTTAACGAGGTCATAAGTATCCTTTGTTACTTCAAAGTTACCTGGATGACCGAGCATATTCGTGTGCACGTGAATACTATGCGGCATATCGAACTTCTCATTCGCCACTGCCAGGCCCTTTATTATCTCCGCCGGTGTAACGTCAAAGTAAGGCACGGAGTCATTTAAATCGCAGTTCTTTCCCCACGCCCACGCCTCTGTTCCTCCGGGATTTACTATTTTCACGCCGAATCCCTTTGTCGCTTTTATTATCCACGCCATATAAGCCGCCAGCAAGTCCATATCCCCACTCTTCACGTATTCCATTGTCATCCAGTTGTTATCAATGAGCGGCAGTGCTGCGTTGTCCAGTATCGGGATGTCAATCATCTCCTCGTGCGTGTGCCGTGCCGCAAGCGGAGGCATCGCCGCTTCCATCACGAAGGTGTACCCCATCCTCGCATACCGGTAGCCAGTAGCAAAGGTATTGGGGACCGAATATCCGGATTGTGCTCTGCAAACCTTCGTCTTCGGTTCTACTCCCTTTCGCTCGTCTTCCGGTCGCATAATCCGCCCTGCATTTACTTTACCGCCCGCAATGTGCGCATGAATGTCCACACCACCAGGCATTACCACTCGCCCTTCCGCATCTATCACCTTCGGATTCGTTACTGAGTCCACCACTTTACCGTCTCGAATGCAAATGTCCTTCTTCTCGCCCTTTACTCCGTTTATAGGATCGTAAACCACTCCATTCCGTATCAATAATTCGTCAGCCATTTTACTCGCCCTCCTTTTCTCTTAATGCTCTCACTTCTGTCAGTATCCGCTCCAAGATCTCTTCATCTGGCAAGTAGTCAGTATCCAGTATCTTCCGCAGTCGTATCGGTATATTGTCCATCCGATAGACGTTGCCCTCTGCTTCTATTCCACTTACCGCGACCGGGATGACAACATCCGCAAATTCGGTCGTTGGATTCGCATAAGGGTCTATCTGGATAACCGGAATCTTAGCCAGGTGCTTGAGCGATTCACCGGGGAAATGCGCTCCCGGATCCGAGGCGATTATCATTGCTGCATCACAATCTCCCCTGTACAAAAGGTCCGTAGCTGACAGCTCTCCTGGATTGTACCACGCATAACCTCTGGCCATCTCAATGGCAAATGGGAAACCTGTCTCCCACGTGCATACCTGATTGATTCCCGCTACGTTGTAATGGCCTCTCAACGGCATAATACTCGCCTTGGTGTGTAAATGAGCCGCTCGTGTGAACTGTATCGCATTCACAATGTTGTTGTGCCGCGCGCCTGTATGCGTCACACCCATGCCGAAGAAGGTCATCACGAATTTCGCCTCTTTAACCATGTTTGCAAGCTCTAACAGTTGCTCCTTTGGCACACCACCCACTTTATCTGGCACGACGTCCTCATGACCTTGTAAGATAGCTCGCAATGCAGAGAAGACCGGGTAATCCTGCCCCTGCTCCACCTGTACGAATACGTCCGCCATCTTCGCCGTCATCGTCTTCCTTACATCCACGACCACCAGCTTCTTCCCTTTCTTGCCTTCCGCTGTCCAATAGCCCTTCGAAACATACGAATATCGCTTCATGTGGTTCGCATGCGCCTGCGCTGGGTTCGCACCCCAGTATATAACGAGGTCCGCCCGGTTCTTCACCTCTCCCAGTGTACATGACGGCAGTCCGACATCCTGGATCGCCAGCACCGAAGGCCCGTGACAAACCGAAGCAGTATTGTCCATAACGGCACCCAGATCTTCTGTAAGTTCCACACCCACTTTATCCGCCTCGCAAACCGTCGAACTCCAACCATACAGGAGCGGTCTCCTCGACTTGTACAAGATTTCCGCGGATTTCTTTATCGCTTCGTCATAAGAGCACTCCTTGAGTTCGCCGTTCTCTCGTATCATTGGGCTCTTTATCCGCTCGTGCCCCAGCAACTTGCTCTTACCCACAGAACATGCGCCCCGTTTCACCTTCACCACTTTGTTATTCTCAACTTCGAGCACGATATCGTCGCATACACATCCACACAACGAGCATACAACATCTGTTATCTCCACCATTTTTTCACCCCCATTTTATCCCATATACGTCCGCATCAGTTCCTTTACCTGCAGAACTTCTTCCTCTGTCTTCTCTATCTCAGCATCTATGCCCTTGAACGAAGGCATACCGGCACCATGAGTATCGCCGCTCACCACAGCATTGCACCAGGGACCCATCGGGATAAAAATAAGCCCTTCTGGATTCCCGTCGTCTTGCTTCGCTTTCACCACCACTGCTCCGTACGCAGTCGTTACTTTCACATTGTCATCTTTAGCAACGCCAAGTTTCTCCATGTCACTTCCGTTCATATCGCAGCGTGCCACTTCACCGAAGTATTTCTCTGTGAGTTTACTGTCCAAATTTTGACCCTGCACAGTCGTTCTCCCACTTATCAAATTAACGTTCATTCCCTCCATTTTTACTCCTTCTTTTTATTTAATCAATACGTACTTTACGCACCTTACTTAAGCTTTTTGTTTTTTACGTTTAAACTTTGCTAAATATTTGTATGATGATGAAAAATATCTACGGCATTCTCGGCGATCCTGTAGCACATAGTCTCTCTCCGGTTATGCATAATGCCGCCTTTGAGAAACTCGGTATGGATGCCGTTTATCTCGCATTCCGAGTTTCAAAGGCTGAACTTGGGGATGCGATAAAGGGTGCGAAAAGTCTCGGCATCGCTGGCCTTAACGTTACGATACCGTTAAAGGAAAAAGCGCTCGCTTTCGTAGATGCCGAAGAAGTGGCGAAGAAGATAGGCGCGATAAATACTATTGATTTCAGCCGTGGCACGCCGGTTGGCTATAACACCGATGGAATTGGCTCAATGCAGGTGTTGAAAGAGACCGTAGGCGAACTAAAAGGCAAAAAGGTGCTCATCATTGGTGCAGGAGGTGCTGCAAAGGCGATCGCTTTTTACCTTGACCTCGAAGGTGCAGAGGTGACATTAGCAAACCGGACGAAAGAACGAGCTGCTCAGTTGGCTGCTAAGCTCAGTAATGCGGCTGCTATTGGATTGGGCGCCGAGTTTAAAAAGCAGATCAAAGCTTCGGATATTTTGATCAATGCAACTTCCGTGGGAATGCATCCGCATGAGGATGCTACGTTAGTAAATGCAGATATGATGCATCCTGATCTTGTGGTATTCGACATCGTGTACAATCCAGTGGAGACGAAGTTGCTGAAAGAAGCGAAGCGTGCAGGCGTGAAGAAGATAGTGGATGGTGAAGATGCTCGTCTATCAGGGCGCGGCATCGTTCAAGATATGGACAAAAGAGGAGCCGCCGATAGCGGTAATGGAAAAGGCAGTTACGGATGCGTTGGCTCGTGATTGAGTGAGTGATTATTCTTTATCCGAAGAGAGACAAAAGGCAGCTATCAGCGCATCCAATTGAATTCTCTCATGCGCACCCTCGGTAATTCTGTAGTCCGCTTCACCAATTTTGTCCATCAATTCCACTTTCTTACGAGCTGGGATATCCAGGTTTATCACAAGCCGATGCATCTGCGCTAATATTTCGTCGCCGGATATGCCTTTATCCATCAACACCTCCAGGGTATCGAGCGCATCGAAGAATTTACCGTCAAGCGCCTTGTTTATCACCTCTTTTATCTCCTCTGGTCTTGCCGTTGCGGTTATCTCGTAGATCATCTCCGGCTTTATTTCGTCGCTGAGCACCGCAGCACTTTGCAATGCGTTTACCGCTCGCCGCATATCGCCCATCGAAACGTAGTTTATAGCTCGAATGACATCTTCTGAGACTGTCAAGCCCTCCTTGTCCGCTATGTACTGTATACGAGCTGCGATTGCATCGTAAGAAAGTGATTTGAACCGGTACACCGAGCATCTGGACTGTATGGGGTCTATTATC
>JAUXGS010000129.1 GCA_030621945.1 Methanosarcinales archaeon
CATCTTATCCCCACCTCGCTTTTTTATATTCCGGTGTGTTCATTGCTATTCTGTGCGCCAATGAATTCGCTATGTTTTTAATGAGTTCATAAAGTGGCGACTTCCAAGCGTCCCCTTCCGTGCATTGATATAACCAGCATTTTAAGGCTTTGTATGCCTGCGCTGTGGTTGTTCCTGGCGTGAACCGGTACTTAAAGTTCAGCTCCCGAAACGTTTCCGCTGCGCCCTCGCCGTATCGCTGGTTTACTGCTTCGCAATTTAAGCAAAACATGTCTTGTGCCAATCGGTCAATCTCTGTTTCGTTTTCGGCTATATTATAATCGGCTTTCTTGAGTCTTCGCGGTATTTCGTCATGTGGTCTGCCTACCACTTCGATATAAAAGAACCCGAGAGGCCGGTTTATTATTTCGTCCTCAACTATAAATGCGCTCATGTTTCTTTACCACCCCTGCATCCCGCTCATCTCTCGCTCGAATGCTATCGCCTGCCTCATTACATCGCGGGTTACCGTTTCGCAGTGCATCTGCTGCCTTACGTAATCTACTATACCGCCGTCTATCTCGCTGACGTTCTGCATATCTTGTGCTTCGAGTGCGTCGCTTCTCGAAACCTTTATATACTCTACTTCCTTCCTATATTCTGTTGGTAATGACATCTCGTTTTACCTCCTTTAGATATGGGAGAAGAGGCGCGAACCTCTTCTCTTTCCATTCTTTTTATCTCCACTCCTCCATTACTTCTTCTGGTGGCTTCTCTCCGAGCTCGCCGTCGGTCAGCGAAAAGAGATTATACAAATGTTTTTTTATCTCTTTCCTTTGCCCTTTCCCTCGCCTTCCCCTTCTTCTCATATTTATCCAAAATAATTTTTTATGCAAGCGCCGATTGTTGTGACCCTTAGAAAAACTTTGTCTAAAATACCTGCTCTAATAATCAAAGATTTTCAAGGGTAAACCGAAGGTTTAACAACCATAACGCATAGCAAGCACCAAAGGGAAAAAAGGGGTTTCAGGTTTCTCCGTTTGGGAGTCAGAGGGGCCAAACCCCTTTTTTCCCGAACTAATAGCGCATGACGAAAATCGAATAACCAATGAAAGCCAATAGCTCTCAAGAGCATCCCGCCTTTCCCCTTGTTTTTTGAAACAAACGTTGATACAATCCATCGTCTTATATCGCCCGGAACAGTCGATTTTACTCATCTTTATACGTGAAATCTAAAATGTAAAATCGTGCTGTGAGGATTAAAAACGAAAAAAATAAAAGTAAGAAAGAGATAATTCTTAAACACGATAATGTAGAAATCAAAAAGAAGGAATGATAAAATACTACAGGAAATTAATTTCCGGACTATTAATAATGGGCGGTGGTTTTCTCTTACTTGAACATCTCTTTGCATTCGAGGGTTTTGACATAGAGCTTCTTGTAGGACATGAAGTCTATGGTTTATTAATGATAGGGGCGGGATTTTTGATTTCATTAAAGTGGGAACAGCTACCAAGTTTCATAAAAGCTATTAAAAATAGAGATTGGAAAGGAATATTAGATAAAGGAGAAAGGAGAAGGTGAGCAACACAGGTGTCAAAATAGATGTAACGCATGTGGAACGGGAAGCACTTAAGTTCTACCTCAATTCTGTAAAACAGGAAATTAACGATGGGTTTTCCATTTTTAACGCATCTGTGGATAATTCTGCCCGATTACCTCAGCTATCAATCCGAGAAAATGGTAAGATATAACTTCTGGAAATGTATTGATTGTGGTGGCAGTTTCAGAACACGCAACTACTCACCTGATCAGCAGCCCGCATGTCCTTTCTGCGGCTCGAGACGATTAACATCATCAACGACAGCGGAATTTAATCGAGATAGGGGATTACGTTAATTCTTATAAGCCATTCTTAAACAGTCCCACTCCTTTCTTTCCCACAGTGAAGAATAATGTCAGAAGAAAAAGAAGATTCGATGAGTATTGATCAACTGCTCAGTGCGCTATCGGAAACGCCAATCGGAGATGCCGAGTACCCTCTTCCAGGGAAAGAACCGGTTAAATTCACCGATGTCGATGTGGTAATCTTGCCAAAGGGTTACAAGAGCGAATATCCAAAACCGGAAGCCAAAGATTCCAAACCGCATTTCTCTGATTCGTTGCCTTCGATGAAACTCAACATCGCTGATGCGAAAGAAGCAGATGGCGTTCTCTCAGTTCCAGTGATTGTTGCTAACGCCAAACATATCTACGATTACGATGGCGTAAAAGTCCATAAGCCCTTCGATGAACTCAAAGCCGCGGCTTTGTTCGCTGACGGAATACCGATTACACGTGAACACCCCTCTGGGGGTATAGTCACAGACAGAGGCCAGGTGCTTGGTTTTTTTAAGAGCCCTATCGCAGAAGATGATTTACTAAAGGGCGTGCTGGCAATTACGGACAAGGACCTTATTGCAGACGTCAAAGAGAAAAGGCTCAGTGAAGTTTCTGCTGGTTTTTTCTGTGATCTCGATGAGACCGCTTCGGGTGAGTCCGGTGTCGAGCGCTATGATGCTACACAGAAGAACATATTCCTGAACCACATTGCAGTCGTTGAGAACGGCAGATGTAGCGTTGAGAATGGTTGTGGAATCGGGCTGGACGCGAAATATCCGGTGCCTTCGGAGCTTGTGGATATAATCCGAGCTGCTATCGAACGTGCAAAGGCAATGAAGGATAAGAGTCTGTTGAACATGCTCGAAAAACTTCTGAAAGGCATCAGTGTGAAGAAAGAAGATTTAAAAAAGACTGTTGATGCCGATGCACTTAATCTGGTGAAAATCAAAGATGCTTTCAGTAAACTCGCCGATGAACGTGACTTGCTCAAAGATAAGCTCGATGGAATCGTGAAGGCAGAGAAGGATTCAATTATTGTCGAGCTCACTAGCCTGCAGGATTCAAAGACGAAAGCGGATTTGGATAAGCTTGCACTCGATGACTTGCAGAAGGAACTGGACATGGTGAGAGCAATAAGAGCAAAACGTCTTTCTGTTCCTGATTCTCCCCGAGGTTCGGGCAGGGACGCGATATATGGTAAAGTAGGAAAAAAAGGAGGTAAATAGGAAAAGGAAAAATGAAACCCGTAAATGTAAATGCGTTTGATATTGGCTCTTACGCCATAGGTGCACGCGCGGCCTTTGGGGCATTAGCTCAATGGTCTGCAGAAGGCATAGTGAAGCCAACGGCAACAGGAACTTTGTACAGTTATGTCGGTTTAGTGGACGATGATCCCGTTGAGAAGACGGTCGATGGCTTCTTTAGCCAGTACGATATGGCACCTTTAATCAGGGCTGGTATTGGCAGGGCATGGTTACTCGGTGGAGTCACGGCTGATGCCGGAGACTACCTAAAAATAGCAGCTGCTCTTGGTGCAGGGACGGAATTCTTAGGCGTGCTTGATGCAGAGGCAGATGTAACCAGGACGTTGTATTCTGTAGCCAAAGTTGTTGGCGATGATGTTGGCGACGCAGAATATGATCAGACCGTTTCAAGTATATCAAGCGAGGAGTTGACCATTGACAGCGCAGCTCATCTAACCTCTCTTGCTCTGAGCAAGGGCGATTATGTCGTGATAGATTCCGATGAAGCCGCGGAGGTCAATAGGATTGATGACCCAGCGGTATCAACCACCAAATGCTCTGTTCAGCTTGACCCGAATGCAAGCCATGCAACTGCAATCAAGATATATAAATTGGTTCAAGCGGAGGTACTATTACTATGATACAAAATGATGCAGCTATCCTCGAGCATTTTATCGAGGCTTGGGAGAAAGTAATTGACGACTGGGCAGACGAGAACAAGGACAATATGACAGCGAGGAACATTATGAACTATCGAAAAGTAGATGAGAGTGTTCAGATAGATGTGGTACAGACGATAGACCGTACAGGTCCGGGGGCACAAATCACAGCTAAAGGTGCTGTGCCTAAG
>JAUXGS010000161.1 GCA_030621945.1 Methanosarcinales archaeon
GAAATCGCTACATTTACTGACTTTTTCTCTTTTTCTCTTTCATCATCATCCAGCAACTGGTCCACGATAGCGTAAAGAACATCCTGAGTTCCTACCAGGCTTATATCACGCCTTTTTGGAAACAGAGAACCTGTTGAAAAAACAATATCGCATTCTATGTCTGCCTTTATTTCATTTATTGTCGCCTTCACGTCATCGCCGATGATGTCGCTCTGGCAGGTCGTAATCACTACGATCAACTCAGGATGATATCGCTCATAAGTTTCCTTTATTGATTCTTTAAGTGTTTCTTCGCCGCCATACACTGTATCTAAATCGGTCATGTCGGTGCAAGGAATCGGAATCTCGTAGAAATTCGAGCTTAATTCAAATGGATTTATCCTGCGCTGAAACGCACATCCCACCGGACCATGGATTAGAGGCACGGCATTTTTTATCTTGCTTACGGCAAGCAGTGCTCCCGCAACCTTCCCCATAACCGTGGTTCGCCGATGCAGCGGAATAGCTGAAAATATGTCTGATACCACTTTCAATCTGTTTTGCATTTTGTGTTTTTAGTTGTTTAGATGATAGGTTTCGGGTTTGAGAAAAAATAACAATGGGGATCGGATTTTCATTGGCTATTCTAACCCCCATTGCTTCATCTTCTTTTGTTAATCTCGTGAAATCTCGTGGTTTTTTACTTCGCCTCACTCCGTATTATACACTTCCGTCATTGTAATTCCCCATGCAACGTGTGGATGTATCTCGAAATCCTTCACACTGTTCTTTGCCGCTACGACTTCATATTCGTAAACCAGAGGAACCCCCATTGCCTCTTCATCCACCACGATCCTCTGCACCTCACGATAGTTCTCGTTGATGATGTCCGGGTCAGATGTTGCCAGTGCCTCTTCTATTAACTCATCCACAAGCGCCTGATGTTCTTCTGTCATGTTAATTCCCATAGTAAGGCCGCCCTCTGAATGGAATTGATCACTTATAAGATGGCTTCCATCACCGTCCCAAGCTGACCAAAAGTCCATAAGCAGGTCAAATTGTCCAGTCATCAATATTTCCCAGTACATTGCAGGTTCCGTGGGCACCAGTTCTATTTTGATTCCTACTTCCTTCAACTGGTCTTGAATTACCTCTGCCATGGTCGCGTAATGCGGTGAAAATCCTAACGACACTGGCACATATGTCAAATTAATCGAAAGCGTTTTACCGTCTTTGTCGAGGTATCCATCGCCGTCAGTATCCGCCCATCCAGCATCTGCAAGAAGTTCTTCTGCCTTCGCAGGGTTATATGGATAACCGTCTAATTCGTTATCAGCCGACCAGGAAATTACCGGTGCTATAAAACTCTTAGCGGGCTCTCCTATGCCCTCGTAGATGTATTCAACGATGTCTTCTCTGTTGATCGCATAGTTTACCGCTTTTCTGACACGCACATCGCTGAGCGGCGCATTATTTGCATTTACTTTGAGAATTGCAGTTTTTGGCATCGCCTTTTCGAATACCTGGATGTCCGGATTTGCCTCCAAAGAAGATACCTCTGATAGTGGTACACCAGATATCAGGTCAACTTCGCCTGCTTCCAGAGCCATAACTTTGGTACTCGGATCGAATATTGTTTGGATAGTTAATTCTTCGAGTTTGGGACCATCACCCCAGTATTGTTCATTTCTCACCACCTCGAGCGTTTGCATCGGAATCATTTCCACGAATTTGAAGGGACCTGTTCCATCTGGCTTTCCATAGTCATCCATCTCCGGCGAGACCATTACAATCCCCGGATTCGCTAACCTACCCGGTAAGCATCCCAGCGGTTTAAAGGTTGTTATATCAATGACATAGTCATCCACCACCTCTATCTGGTCCTTGCTCTCTATGTATAGCCGACCAGGCATAAGCATAGCGAACAGGGGATCGTCAAACCACTTATCGAAGATGTGCTTAACTGCATCTGCATCGAACGTAGTGCCGTCATGGAACTTTACGCCTTCTCTAAGATAAAATCGCCATGTATAATCGTCCATTCGCTTCCAGGACTTTGCTAATCCCGGCTGAATGTTCATGTCATTATCTATAAAGATCAACGGCTCGTAGATGTTCGTTCCATAAGGAGATACGCCACCACAGTATTCTGCTGCACTGCTCGTGCTTGGATCAAACATTGCGACCTCCACCAACGTTCCACCCGGGAATGGATTATCTCCGCTAATAATCCCGGCGATATAAGTAGCGTCACGCGCGTTTATTTCGCCATCCTGATTTGCATCTGCTAACTCGTTTTCTTCTTCCTCGTCAGTAATTATTTGCCATACGTAGGATATATCTGCCTCGGTTATCTCACCGTCTCCGTTTGCATCACCATAAAGCTTTGCACTTGCTGTTGGCATTGATGCTAACAGCATTGCGCTTACTATCACAGCGACTATACCAAGTACTAAAAAATTCTTTTTTTCTCTCGTTTGTTTCATTTTTTCCTTATCTTCCCTCCATTTTTTCATACTATACCTCTTTATTCTTATCCAAAAATAGCATAATTTTTAGGTTAATATATCCAAATCACATAGGATATATATAATATTTATACTCAATATACAACCAATAAAGCAGTTGTAAAATGGAAGCAGAGAGACTACTCAAGGAACTCGGATTGAGCAATTATGAGATCGAGGCATACCTGGAAGTGGTTAAATTGGGAATTGCCGAGGCAAGCGTGATATGCAAGGAGACAAAAATCCCTTTTGGCAGGGTCTATCAGGTGCTGAATTCGCTCGTTGCCAAGGGATTGATTGAGGTTCAAAACACCAGACCAAAGAGATACATGGCAAGAAAACCCCGACTGGCATTTAAGACATTATTGCAGCAAAAGAGGGAGAACATGGAGACACAGTTGCAGAAGACGATTGAAGCTGCATCACAAATAGAAGAAATGATTTCAAAGAAAGTTCCATCAGGACTAAAAGAAAGAACGTTCTGGCGAACCGCAGTCGGGATAGAAGAGACCGTGGAGATGTTAAAATCCAATTTTGAAGAGGCCGAAAAAGAAATCTGCTGCGTTATCTTAGACTATAACTCTCAAAACGATGAGTGTGAGTTCAATAACAGTGAATATACTATAATA
>JAUXGS010000047.1 GCA_030621945.1 Methanosarcinales archaeon
AATTCCGAATTAAAAATCCAACACTTTTCACTTCTCCGAAAAGCACTACGTAAACCTGCCCTTTGTCGGTGAGGATAAGAAAGAGAGGGGGAGGTGAGTGGGGCGAGGGTTTTAATCTGAAAAAGCAAAAATGGTTTGAAAGGTAGGTTATTTTTTACTACACCGTATAAGCGTTGCGATATTTTGCGCTATGTCTGAACACCTTTGTTTGGAACTAAGATTATGACTTTGGTGCACAAATCAGCCATCTCTTAAGTCATGATAATAGATGAAAGGTACGAATGAAAACGGAAACAAAAGATGAATATCTGGCGGTGCCCTAAACTTCATGACCTACCTCAAACATCAAAATTTCCTTCCAGGTCCAAATGTAATCTGTGATGCCCTCAGCCATGCACGGTGTCCTCTCGATGTTTCTGACACCCTTCTCTGTTTTTATCTCTCGTCAACGCGGAATTAACCCTGATCAGGTTGTTGTAGCACTGATACGCGTCTAAATGGTTGTCCAACCTCTCCTTGCGCTTGGAAAAGCACAAACTTTTCCTTACCAGCCGCGAAATACCGTGTCTCAATGTTAAATTATATCTCTCCACATAGACGGTGTCTATGCCCGCCTCATCTACTTCACCAAATATGACCATTCTAGTCTTACCGACTACCCGGCCCTTTTCCCGTTCCTTGATGAGTTGCCCGTAGAATCGTCTCTGCCTCGAAATTAGCCAGTATGGCAGTGATATACTGATCGTTGCCGTCACTGATGAACGCAGCCTTCGCATCCTCTGTTGGCTTCTTGCCCCGTCTTCTCACCGTTTCCAGTAACTTATCTGCGGTGGCCTGTACTCTTTTACCGGTGCTGTGTGCCAGATGAAGTTTTGTATCAGCCTTCTTCGCTATGTATATCCAGCAATCGCCATGTCTATCTGCGTCACCATCTCCCTCGTCAACGTTCTTTTGTTTTTTTTAACGAACGACCACATCTCATCCACCTGGACTTCGGTAAACCCAACATTCTTTATCAAAAAGTCCGTCACTTCCCTTGCGTGTCTTGCTAAGTCTTCTACGACGTCTGATACCGTGTCCCTGTGGATCTCCATTATGCGTTCAATAGCTCTTATCCCGTTTTTCTCTACCAGCAATTTGCAGATCATGATTATCTGATCCTCGGATAACTTGCGATTGTAGAAGACCGTGTTTTTGGTTTCCACAAAGACACTGTCGCATGTTTTGCATTTAAATCGCTGCCTGCCGTTTTTGTAATGTCCGTATTTAACTATGTTGCCTGCACCTCTTTTGCCGTAATCACGGCAATTTGGATTGGAGCAAAACTCTTTTTGAGGATCTGCCTCTAATTTGCTATTTGGCATAAATATAGGTAGATAATCTGCATATATGTACTAATCACATATTAGGACACTACCAAATTTCCCGAAGGGGTTTTGTTCTGTCTGAGGTGAATAATAGGAGAAAACGGATACGATTAAATAGCTCTAAACATAATATGATAATGTTAAGTTAATAGTGGAAGGGAGAAATGAATGAAGTCTGTATCTTAATACCAACATTGAACGAGGAAGAAAAGATAGGCGATATTATAAGGGAGTTTAAAAGTGAAGGATTTGAAAAAATCTTTGTCATTGATGGCAATAGTACGGATTCCACGCGGGAGATAGCAAAGAGAGAAGGAGCACAGGTGGAAGTTCAGCGAGGAAAAGGAAAGGGGGCTGCCGTTCAGCAGGCTTTTGAACGCATAGAAGATGACATAATTGTGATGATTGACGGTGATGGGACGTATCTACCTTCCGAAGTGGGAAGATTACTTGACCCAATAGTCAACGACGAGGCGGATCACGTTATAGGTAACAGATTCGCATACGGGGGTGCATTTTCGCGACTCCACAGAATTGGAAACTGGGGCGTGAACCGGCTCTTTGGCTTCGGCTACGGAGTAGGATTGAATGATATATTATCCGGCTATCGAGCGCTTACACAAGAGGGAGTGAAAAAGATGACTCTCAAAAGAGAAGGGTTTGAAGTAGAAACAGAGATGGCAATAGAGTCTGTAAAGAAGGGCATCAGGATAAAAGAAGTTCCCATAAGATATGGGGAAAGAAAAGGAAAATCAAAACTCAATTTTCTCAGAGATGGTTCAAGAATAGCCTACACGCTATACGTGCTTGCAAGAACACATAACCCAATCTTCTATTTCGGTATCATTGGCTTCTTATTAATAGCTGTTGGCATTCTAGTAGGCATTTACGTTACGATAGAGTGGCTTAAGGGAATAACACACGTGCCTCTTACCGTGCTTACATCTTTGCTGATTATTTCAGGCGTGCAGTTCTTTATATTTGGCTTATTTGGTGATTTGTTGGTAACGTTGCAAAAAGAGGAGATAGAAGTGTTGTGGGGTAAGGGAAAGAAGTGATTTTTGCTCGCTTTAGAACCTTTTTCTGCTTTTTGGTCCACACCAATTTCAATACCCTATGTCTTTTTATAATAGGAATACTTAGTAATACCATAACACTCATCTTGGAAAGAATGAATATCCTTAGGATGACTAAAAGGGAGGGGGATGGTTATTGTAATTGCTGGCTTCGGGCACTGATAGCTAGAGCTTTAATCCTTTTACGGGGTGATGATAAATGAGTGAGCGAATACGGAAATGTCCAGAATGTGGATCTAAAAAGGTCGTGGTAGATTCTAAGCATGCGGAGCTTTATTGTTCGGATTGCGGCGTGGTATTAGTCGAGGATATAGTTGACCTCGGGCCTGAATGGCGTTCATACGACGAGGAACAAGCTGCTAAAAGGATAAGAACAGGTCCTCCTATGAGTTATAGAATACACGACAAGGGGCTGGGCACACCTATGCCTGGATTACCCGCGCGAACAAAACGATTGCGAGGAATAAGTATAGATTCCAGTGATAAGACCCTCGCCCTCGCACTTGTTGAGATAGATAGAATGGCGTGTGCGCTTAAGCTGCCAAATAACATCAAGGAGGAGACTTCGGTGTTATACAGAAAGGCAATGAATAAGAGTTTAATTAAAGGACGTAGTATAGAGGAATTGGTGTCCGCGATGCTGTACATTACGTGCCGGCGATATTATGTTCCACGAACACTGAAAGAGGTTGCCGCGGTGTCAAGAAGCCCTTTAAAAAAAATACGGAGGGCGTATATCTTCCTTTTACGGAGATTGGAGATAAAGCTTGCACCTGCTGACCCAGCACTCTACATCCCTCGGTTCTGCTCTAAACTTGGGTTACGTGAGGAAGTAAGGGAAAGAGCAATAGAAATACTGAAGGATGATAAAGGAACCGGAGTGGCAAAGGGCTGGGGACCGATTGGAACAGCCTCGGCTGCGATTTATATTGCCGCAATGTTAAGTGGCGAAAAGATAACGGAGAAAGAGATAGCCAAAGTTGCCGGTACCACAGAGATCACCATCCGGGATAGATACAAGGAATTAGTAACGAGATTGAATATAGATATGCTTTCACCACACGCTCCTCGAGAAGGTAAATTTTTGGGAGTGGGAATTACGTGACTTAGCAGTCTCATTAGAGTAGAGCCGTCAATTTACATAGTGAGGAAGCATATTTTGCCCATTACGTTAACCGCGCATTTCCTTCAGTTACTTTAAATTTAGAGCTTTACAGAAATAAGAAACAAATAGAGCAATGAAAGCGGTAATAAGCGTATTCGATAAAGATAAGGTGGTAGCATTCGCAAAAGCTCTGCATGAACTTGGGATAGAGATAATCGCAACTGAAGGTACAGCAAGGGCGATTTTGGAGAGTGGAATCGCGGTAACAAAGGTTTCCGACTTCACAGGATTTCAAGAGATGCTCGGAGGAAAGGTGAAGACGTTGCATCCACGCATTCATGCGGGAATCGCAACTGCTGATATTGGAATCGTTGTCGTAAACCTCATACCGCCGGACTTTGCAACCAGAAAACCGCTGGATAGTATGGATATTGGCGGTGTTGCAATGCTCCGTTCCGGGATAAAGAACTTTGAAAACGTTGCAGTTATCGTAAATCCATCGAGATACAATGAGATAATTGAAGAACTCCGGAAGGAGGGGGAGATAACTCGAGATACAAGGCTGAGTTTAGCAAAGGAGGCATCAAAATATCTGTTTGGATATGACTCGAAGATTGATGTACTATTAGAGCGGATGGAATAATTACTTTACTGGTGAATCAAGAGAATTTTAGGGGAGATACATAATCCCCCTGTTTCTCCCGCACCTCGATCAACCTTTGCCTTTGCTCCTCCAAAACCGTAAAAACCGCTTGAGGGGTATCAGAAACTTTTGTCTTGTAGAATTCCGTCACGCGCTCAATCGTGGCTAAATTTTCCGCGACCCGCAACGTGAATTGTTTAATATACGCCGCTTCGGAATACTCTTTATTAAGCACTGCTCTAAACAGCTTCTTAAGGTCTTCATATCTTGGTATGAGCCCTGTAGGCGTTTTTATTGCCCCAACTTCCTTATGTGAACGCAGCTCCATCCATTTAAGCCAGACGGCTTTGTCCGTCTTATCATTCAGGAAGTTCCCCTCCGAGTCTTTTATAAAGTAATTCACCGAGAAGATTTGAGGCGGATTTTTCAATCCCGTGCCAAACTTCAGATGATCCGCTATATAGTTTCCCAGGGGTATAGAAAGGAAATCGAGGTTTGACATAGGGTTGATTTTTCGCACCCCTTCTTTTCCCAGCGTTGCCGCGGTCGTTTCAGACTCCAGTGCCGCACCCATAGTAACAACGCCATGCACCCAGTCAAAGGATTCCGCCACCGGCACTTTCGTGTCTGAATCTCGTCCGCCATATATTATCCCGCCAACGACGATACCTTCCGGATTATCGAGCGCTGGGTCCACATTCTCTAAGCGCTTCATGTCAAGCGTGAACCGTGCATTTGGATGCGAAGTGGAGATCTCGTTTCCGTCATCATCTTGCTTTCCAAGTTGCCATTCTCCAGAATAATTAAACCCTTTTTGAGGCGGTTCGTCATCCTTACCAATCCAGTGGACCCTTTTTTCTTCCATGACCAGCACATTAGAAAATATCACTTCACCCGTACTGTGGAGTGCCCCCCATATAATTTGATCATCCTTGGGGTTCACGCCTTGTATTATGCCAAATATTCCCTTCTCCGGGTTGACTGCACGTATCACACCATCTTTTTTCCTTAAGTATGCTATATCATCTCCAACTATGCTTTCCCCCTTTATCATGGACGTGGAGGTCTTTCCGCAGAGTGAGGGAAAGGCTCCTGTAAAATACGTTATCCTGCTATTCGGGCCATGCACGCCCATGATAAACATATGCTCGGTGAGCCACCCTTCTCTTGACGCTCTGTTTATTGCTGGACGCATTGCTAACTTCTTAAGTCCTATCGTATTGCCCCCATACTGGGTGTTCACACTATAAACCGTTTCATCCTCAAGGTCAATGTACACCCTTCGTTTATCGATATTCTTGGAGGTCATTCTGTCATCCAGCTCTCCCGCTGAATGCACGAACTTTAAAAACCGTGCCGCTTCACCTAATCTTACGAACTCCTCATAGCCCTGTCTGTACAGCAGGTCCTCCGAGTGGGCCACATAGCCGGAATCGGTGAGTTGTACAGCGGGTATTGAGAAATCAGAATTGAGAGGCCCCAAACAGAAGAATCGCACGAACAATTGGTGTCCTCGCATGATATCTTTCAGAATATCATGGATTTCGTTGAGCCCCTCCGCTCTATTCATTGCATTTATGTCAGAGCCCAAATTAACGCCCGAAGGCAGAAGGAACTTGGTATTCCCTTTATCCCTTGCTTGATCATGATAGCCGTCGAAATGAACCGTATGCCCCTCCAAAGCAAGTTCTTTCTCCTCTCCAGCTCTTAGCGCTTCTTGCCTGACATACAGAATATCTTCCGGCGAATCCGTGCAGACAAACACTTTATCCGGATTGCAAAGCTCAACGTACTTGGCAATAAATTGATGAAGTTCAGGGTTATCTATCTTCATAAGTTTCTGACTGTTCTCCTCACCCAATACCTCTTTTAACGTGTTCATTATTCTTTTATCCTCCATTGTTCACCCATTCTTTACTGCTCCTCTTTCGCTTTCATAGCAAGCAATAAACCAAAAGGAATAAGAAGATAGCTATTTATATGCTTTTCGATATTTATTTTTTTACATTTGACAAAAATGAAGCTGAAAAATAAGGACAAATGTATCCTCCGAGCACTGCTGGAGAACGGGCGGCTTTCGTATTCCGAGCTGGGTAGAAGGTGCGGGATAAGCCGGCAAATAGCCTTTGAACATGTGAAGAAGCTGTCAGAGGCGGGTGTAGTAAAGGGCTTTTCGGTTTGTTTGGATGCGGAAAAGCTTGGGTTCTCGTTCCGGGCGTATGTGTTGCTTATTGCGAAACCAGAGGGGAAATTGAGAGATGAACTCATAGCGTTCTTGCGGAAGAGTGAACATGTAAGGAGTATCCAACTCCTCTTCGGCAGCTTTGATTTCTTCCTGGAGCTTATGTTCAGAGATAAGGATGAGATGACGGAATTCTTAAGGGAGATGCGTTCTTTTGGCGCTGTCGAGCGGACTGAAACGTTCATAGTGTATCAAACGATAAAAGACAAACCCGAAGACCCCTTTTTAGGGTGTTTAAGCAGATGAAGATAGCATTAGCAACCGGAAGGAAAGCAGAGGGCATGGTTAAGGATGCTGTGAGAGCCGCGAATGTGCCTCATATAACCTGTGAAGTGCTCACGCAGGACTTAAACATTGCAGCTTTTTCCACGCCCAAATCGCTGATGAGAGCACTTGATAAA
>JAUXGS010000018.1 GCA_030621945.1 Methanosarcinales archaeon
AAAGTATCAACATCGTTGATGATGGATTGTTGTAAACCCAGTTGATGATGGATTGTATAAAGAAACTCAGGATGAACGTGTCAGCAGCCTTCACGGTTATTCGATTTTCGTCATGCGTTATGAGATGCAAGCGCTGCAGACGCCCTAAATACCCACAGAGGCATGTCCCACGACCGTGATTTCTTGCACTAAGGCGCATCGCAAACGGAGTTTGCGAACGAAATCACAGGTTGCCCGTGGGACAAAAATTCTTACGAATTTTTCTGTGGCCATTTATAACGTCTTCGCTCAAATCGGCGTTATGCGTTATTTATGTTGCATCGCTTGAGGATCCTTTTTTGCTTCTTGCCCTCGTCGCCATCGTAAACTGAAGCGACGGGGTCAAGAGTCAAGTAAAAAAAAATCTGCGCTCTTAGTCTTCCGCTAAAAATTAAATCAGGAAGCACAGGGTATCAGAATCAAGTAAAAAATAAATAAAATGAACCCCTTGAGGGAAAGGGCATTCAGGGGCGATGAACGAAGAGTAACTTGTGGATAAAATCGAGCGATAAAGTAAGAGAAAGCAACCTTAAATCAAACAAGGGCAACCAATAGCTGAGGGAGCCCGCCAAAAGGACAATGAATAAAGGTAGTAAAGCAAGAGAAAGACGCACAAGAACAGTTTTTTTATGTTGGGTATTACCCAAACGCGATAGGGTAGCCTAACAAGGACAATGCTTCTTACAGTGGTGTTGTTGAACTCGGTTCGATTCCGAGAAGGGGAATGATGGAAGAGTTGCTTTTTTCTACCATCTAAAATAAGAGGAAAAGAGCTAAGGCGGGCGATGAAGGAAACCGAGCCTGCCAAAAAATCAAAGGAGAAAAAAGAAAAATGATAAAAGAAATAAGGGATCTGCAGCAATTGAGCTTGGACAATCCTACCGTCTGGATAGTCAAAAAGGTAACCAGATGGGAAGAGGAACTAAAAGAAAAAGGTTGGGATGAACTACATATCCGGGAAATCGTAAGGAACAGGATAAGAAGAGAGGTAAGGAAAAATGAGTAAGAAAGAACTTAAAAAATCTCTTTGGGATCTTTGGTCGCTGACTGACGGTGAGTTGGGAGAGCAGCCACCGGAAAAAGAAATGGAGAAATGGAGATAAGAAAAATGATAAACAACGATAAGAACAACAGGAAAGAAAGAGTAAAAACCGCCATTGATAAAGTAGTAGAGACATTTAAAACCCAGGATATACCGGCGATAGCGTATGCCGTCTTCAAATCACAGCACGGGAAACCGTCCGATAAATGGAGTTTTTTAAACAGGTTGTTAATGTATTTAAGCGGTACAACAGACGGACGCGGCTTCAATCAATGGAAAAAGGCAAACCGACACGTAAAGAAGGGTGCGAAAGCGTTTTATATTTTAGTGCCATTTCATATTGCGGCGGACAACGGAGAACACATAATCGATGAGAGCGGCGAAGTAAAGAAAAAAGACATAATACTATTTAAACCGACACCCGTTTTTAGACATGAAGATACGACAGGGGAAGCGGTAAAACAGGATAACTTTAAATTAGAGATACCATGCGACCTTAAAAAAGTAGCAGATGGTTTTAAACATAAGCATAGACACAGCGGGGTTCGAGGGAGTTATTTATGGGTACTTTAGCCCGTCACATAGTAAGATAAGTTTAATGAGCCCAGAAGTGGATGTTTTCCTACATGAATTAAGTCATGCAGTGGATAACGAGATAAACCAAAAGCTAAAAGGTGGGCAGCACGCGGATCAAGAGATAATCGCAGAACTAAGCGCGTCAGTGATAGGATATTTGAGGGGATACAGGCTAAACGGCAAAAGTAAGCAATACATAGAAAGATATGCTAAAGCGAATTGGAAAACAGTGTCTAATGTTTTGCGAAGGGTGAACAACGTAGTGAATTATATAGTAGAGGAATCCGCGACAGAGTTAAAAGAAACGGAGATAACGCAGAGACAGGAGGTAAGAACTATAAGACCTGCGGGTTTTATATAGCCATTAAACCAATAGGTTATTGGTGATAAAATATGCCAAAAGAACTAAAAGCAGGGATAGGGAAAAAGGGGGAAGTGTGGTTTGAAACTACATTCCCCGCAAATGGAAAGATATGGACACCTCAAGCCATCAGGGATTTTATCAGGCCTGGTGAGGAAATAAAGGTGACCATCAAAAAGAAAAAATGAAGAAAGGAAGCAGAAATCAGGGCAAAATAAAAGAATGGAAAGGCCAGAACTTGCGGGTTCTGACCCCATATCTAAAAGGAGGTAAACCGAGATGGCATTACCAACAATAGTAGAAAGGGATGGTAAGTATATAAACCTTTCCAGAAGTGACGTGCTGGAAGGACGAGATTTGAACAGTGTTACGTCTATTGATGGAGGTATCCTGCACTACGTTCGCAGGCGGATGGGTTGCGAAACCGTAACCAGAGAAGTAATGCGGGAAGCAGTTGCATTCGAGAACGAAATGTCAAGGATGGATGGGTGGTAGAGAACAATGTCAACAAAGAAGGATTTTATCCAAAGAGCAGCCAGAGAACTCAATGACAGACACACCGCGCAGAAGATCGCAGACAGAGCGGAACTCGTAAACTACAGAGGCTATGACGCTATGTTAAGAGAAGGAAAGGCACTGTTTGCGAAAGACCTCGAAGAAATCTTCACCCTTAAAGAAAGAGAAGAGGGGGGTGCTTAAAATGTCATCAGAAGAAGAACAGAACCTTGAAGACGCAGCATTCCAAGACGAGGAAATCAAAGCCAGCATGCAAATACTCACGGCACTCGGATTCACACCCCACTATCACGATAAGGATAAAGCAGGCAATGACGAAACTAACTTCGGCATCCGGGTAATGAACACAAAAATAGGTGTCAAGTTCAACGCCGTGAATCCCACTGGTTTAGTATGGGCTTACATACTCGCAGAGGACGGTAAAAAAGACTTCATCAAGAACGGTGACCTGAAACAACTTCCGTTAGTACGTCGATATCTCGACATCCAAGCAGGGGAAAAGCCAATGCCGGAACCCACGGTTACCGGACGCATAGTTGAGAAGCGAAGCAAAAGCGTCGTAGTGGAAATCAAAGAAGATGGAGTGAAGAAAGAAATCATCTTCGGATGGGGCGCAGTAAAGAAACACGACGACGGACATCATTATATACCCTATGGGTTCAGCAAGCCATCAACGGATAATCCGGATGGGAAAATGGACGTGCCTCGTAACATCCTTTTACCGGAGCTGGATCCGCCCCCGGCAACAGAAAGCAGAGAAGAGACAGAGGCGCGGCGGATAAGAGATGAGCAGGGGCGGGAAGCAACGACACCAGTTGCAGCAGCGGAGACGGCGGCGGGCGAGGCGGAACTGGCACTTCATGTCTTCGAACAGCTGATAAGCGGAAAGGGGGCGCCTGCGGCAAACCCAACAGTCAAGGAAAACTTGACTGTTCCCGGATTAATCGAGAAATATCTCAGCATTGCAGTCCAAGTCACTAAAGCAGTCAAAGAAAACGGGGGGGTATCCGCTCTGGAGATAGGGTACGTCACTAACTGGGTCTGCAACAAGGTCGTGGATGAGTTAATGAACAGCAAAGGGGGCAGTGGCGAGGAGTAGGTTAATCACCTACCTTCTTCACTGAATAAAGAAAAATGGGAAAAACAATAGAGGAATGGGAAACGTACTTCAATACAGAATCAAGTGATATTCTAAAGGAAATTATAAACATTCTTGAAACACTACAAAAGGCAGAAAGGGCATCAGAAGATACGCTAACTACTGAGGAACACGAAATTACAATGTTACCCGCTATCTTAGCTATAGCCAAAGAGGTAAAGAGACAACGATTAGAAGGGCAGACTAAAGGGAGTAAGCCAATGAAAGCAGTCATATTCAAGCGGGATAAGGTAATAAAAATAAGATACAAGGAAAGCGACAATCTTAATTTACTATTAGATGCACTGAGAACAGTACCGGGAATGGAATTGGAAGAGGGAAAGTACGGGGGCTGAAGAAGACGACAACAACAGAATACGATGACTTAGTACGCTTCTTTCATAGAGAAGGGCACGGATGGAGAAGAGCCCAAGAGGAAGCAGATCAGAGTGTAAAGAGGTTAGGATTGTAAAATAAAAGGAGAAAAAATAAAATGAAAACCGAAAAGCACAGTTACGAAAGCCCAAGCGTAGATAAGATAGTTGCTGACGTCCGTGCACGCATTAGAAGCAAGGCGGATTTAGAGTTCTGCGGGTGCCCGGTATGCAAGGCGGCATTAAAAGTTTTAGGGGGTGAGCGATAAGATGAAAGCAAATATCTCCATAACCACATGCACCGGCTGCGGCGAATCAATCCTCATATGGCAAGGTTCGCCCGCCGCCATCTGCCACCGATGCGAACAGCAGAGGCAGCGGGACCAGAACGAACTTACCCGGCTCGGGAAGGTTACGGGGGGCGTAAAATGACAATAGGGGACGATCTAAGCAAGGTGTTATCTTCACACAAACAAATACAACTATTTGATATACTTCAAGCAATACATCCCACACACGCAGAACGGTTATTCTTAGTTGGTTTCTTAAAATACACAGGATATACAATAAAAGAAGTATTAAATATCCTCAACAAACACGCCGAATGGGAAGATTATTCACAAGCCACAACACAATATCAAGTAGAATCCATATTTAAACAACCCCACCACAACAATAACAACAATACCCGAACCAAACCACGAGTACGAAAATGGAGCCTTACACCGTTAGAAGAGCTCAAAATCAAATACGCCCGCGCAATGGAAGCCCACCGCATTAACGAACAGTGGATGAAGAAAAACAACATACCGATATATGACGCTGCGCCAAAGTTACGCTTCGACCCCTCCAAAATGGAGCTGAACAAATGAGCTTCACGGCCGCCACCGTCTCCGTACGCCAGCGGAGAGTCCGTGGGCGGTTTGCCGTCGGGGCGAACCGAGAGCGGTTTGGGCGGCGGGCGGGGCTTCCCCGGGGCGTTAGAGGAATATAAGGCGAAGAAGAAAAATGAAGAATAAAACGAGGAAAACAAACTTTATAACTAAAGTTGTTAGAAAGCTCCAACGCCAAGGCTTTACCGTGACCGGCACTAAACTATTCGGCGTTGATCTCGTCAGCACCAATCCCGTCGGGAAATCCGTGGCGGTCATAGTAAAGCCCCACGGGCACCTAACAACTCCCGAGAAGAGGCAGCTGCTACGACATCACATGCCGATTTACATAGCGCGGGAAATGTTCACGGGCGATTCTAAAATACACGCGGTAAAAGTGGAGAAAATCATATGAACGACGCCGTAAGCGGGGCAATGGGCGCCCACGAACCTTTATCCGCCCCCCGACTGGCACCCGGAAATGTTCAGCGTGCGGGAAGGGGGGCGGGGGCGGTCAAAGATGTTTCCGTTTTCAATTGTAAAAAGCTTTATATGCAATAAAGTCAAACTATATCCAAATGAGAGAAACAGCCGGGTTAGGATACGAAACAGATTGGCGCGATAATGGCGAGGGGGAAGTATTTGAGAAAAAAGCACAGAAAAAAATCGCCTCTATGGGCTTCGGCGTCCTAAAGAAGAACTACTATCTCAAGTTTGGGAAAGGTGGGGAAAAAAGAAGAAGAGAAATAGACGCCATCTTCGTTGATCTCCCTTTAGTTGTTCTTTTTGAAATGAAACGCATTAGAGATGATACATCTAAAAGGCATCTGCATGGATATTTGGGGAAATTCAAGAATACGTGTTATATGCTTGAGAACGAAGAAAGAATTTCTTATGATACTGAACCCTGTTTCCAAGAAAGGTTAGGGATCACTGGAAATGTAATTTGGAAACATGCGTTAGTAGTCCCAAATAAAGTACGGGATAAGGTTAATACCCATGCTTCTTCACATAATGCACGGAGAAAAGTAGATGTGGATATTGTATCTATAAGACAAATAAAAAATTATATCAAAGCGTTGTACCTCTAACGCATAAACAGGTGAAGGAGAAGGGGAAAAATTGGAGAAAAAAGAAAAAATGGAAACGAAATGTTTTGATGGAAATTTTAAAGAAACGAAAAAAACGCAGGATGTTTGCTATGTAATCGGTGAGGACGAAGGGGAGCTATGCGCACTACAAGATACAGAGTACCCTATTATCTCAGCAGACGAAATACAAAAACTTGCAACAATCATGGAGAGTCGAACCAGGGTAAAAGAAAGCACGATAGAAGCGATGGCAGATACGCTAACAAAATGGGCGGGATGCAAGATAAGCTCCAAAGAGGCAATGCATGATACCTGGTCTCTCTTTCAAAGAGATAAAGAATTAAGTGCAAAGCTATCGGCAATCAAAGAGGAGAATAACAAATGGTAAAAATGGAATGCCACTATACCGGGGCATGGGAAGAGATGGCAACGATCTACCGCAAGCAGGAACTTAGTGAAGAAGAAATTGCCGAGAGGGCGCTGTACAAACCAACAAAAGTAATCGAAAAGGAGAAAGGGTTAGGCGAGTGCGATAAATGACCCCAAAAATCGACTTCAATCCCGGGAAACACGAATATACCGTCAACGGACAAGTATTTCCCTCTGTCACAACCATCCTAAACATCATCGACAAAAGCGGCCCGCTCATAAACTGGGCGGCTAAAGTCACTGTCGAATACATATACAACAACTTCAAAGAAAAAGACGGTAAACTATTCATTGGCGATACCGAGCTAAACACCGAGAACGCAGGCAAACTCCTATCGCCCGCCAAGAGAGAGCATAACAGAATCAAAACAGAAGCAGGCGACATCGGCACACGCGCACATGCGGAAATCGAAAGGATAATCAAGACTTCTGAAATCCCAACGGAAATCGAACTTGCACTAATGGATTCACGAATAGCAAATCCCGTCAGGGCATATCTAAAATGGGCGGAAGAAAACCAGTTCCAACCTATACATTCCGAGCAAAGAGTATGCCTGCTCGATCATAAAGTTGCCGGAACCGTCGATTGCGTCGGTCTGCTCAAAGGGAAATATACGCTTACCGACTTCAAAACCTCAAACGGCATATATCCGGAGGCGAAACTCCAGGTTGCCGCATACGCAAAGGCGTGGGAAGAGACATTCGACGAGAAAATCGAACAGGCCGGGATTCTTCACATATCAAAAGAGAAAGCAGAGTTCGCATATCATCCCGTAAACAATATTGACAACCTATTTAAAGTGTTCTTAAGTTGTATTCCGGTATATCTATGGAAAAAAGAAGAGAGTAGGAATCCACGACAGCATGGTAGTAATATTTAGAGGGTGAAGAAGAAACGATGTTCGCCAATCCGAAAACGAAGGTTCGCATGCGGCGTAAAAGCTGGAGAGGCACCGTTTTAAGTGCAAACTATTACCGCAAGCTAAAAGAGGGGGCGGAAAAATACACAACCAAGGAAAAAGTCAAGAGGTTGTTAGGCTCGCGTATATCGTACGCATCCATAGAAAAAATGATAGATGAAGCAACACTAGGGGGTGAAAACGCAAAAAATGAAAACTCACTTTGAAGCCTGTGTGTTATGCGGTAAAGTCGATTCTATCCTGGATGTAGACGACAGCGGCAGAAAGTGGATACACCCGCCGGAACATCTTTGCTCAAAAGGCAATGAGTACGTTATGTCATTGATGGATCAATGGCTACTAAAATTTGGGAAGACAACATGGCCTCGCACTCAGAGCTGGCGAGGCTGGGTTTCGGAAATGGAGAGCGAGTTGAAAGAACGATTATCTTCGGGTTAGAAAACCGATTGCGGTTCGGACAGCCGCCCGCGGCATTTCAGATTGCGTAAAACGGCACGGCGGGGCGGAAATGGGCAGCGGGCAAACTTGCCCCCGCCAAGCCTTTCAACGGGGGGCAGAGAGGGGAGCAGAAAAAATAGGAGGAAAGAAAAGAAATGGGAGAACGTCAAATAGAGGGTGAGCACACTTACCCAATTTATAGTGTGCAAATTCGATGGACACAAGACATACGACCTGAGTACAAGCCATCTAAGTGGCAAACAGAAGATTTACCCGAAGGGCGCATACGCAATGGCACCGCCTTTAGCCAAATGTATAAGGAAGAGCAAGACATGAAAACACTAAGACACAAGATAGAAAATGAATGGATCCCTAAGTATTTTAATCCGAAAACTGAGGAATCTCGCTACCCTATCACCAACCCCAAAAACATTGAAATAACCATAAAATTTGTAAGGCACGAAACATGGTGCTTGGAATGGTTCTGCCATTTCACTTTTGATGATGGGCGTTCTGACAAAGAGTATCTTGCAAGTTTTGGGCGATTTGTCCGGCGAATGCAAAAATTGGATGAGAAAGAATATTGTTTGATGGGCGCAGATGATAGATGGCGATGGAAAGGTCTAACAGATGATGGGAAAGAAACAAAACCACCATGCAGATGCGCAGGATGCAGAAAGGCAGGCGTGGTAAGAGTGAATCATTAGTTTATGCGAAAGTCCCGTAGTGTAGCGGGTCAACCACGGCGGTCCTTGGAACCGCAGACGTACGTTCGAATCGTATCGGGACTATCCCTCTTTTCCGCATCCGTCCAATAGTTCCCTTCCTCATTGCATTCGCCCACAATCCCCAACAATATGGCGGATGTCCGTCTTGCCAGCCCACTGATAGCGTTAGTAATGCCGCTCTCGGCGATGTCCGCGGGGCGGCCATCGCATCCGCTCTGATTTCTATTGCTATGGGTCATATTGCTGCCGGGGACGAAGCTTGTGTTAATGGTGGGGCATATGGTGAAGAATGAAGATGAGGTTGGTATTTCGTATTCGGGAATGTTGCTTGCTGTTGCGTCTTTGTGTTTATGGGTTGCGGAGATTGGTTTTGTCATTATTTTTTTTTTTGCCATTAACTCCTCACAACACCATCTCAGAATGAGATGGATTGTTCCGGGTGTAGTTCAGGACGATAGATTGTATAAGTAGGCACGCTCTACGATTATAATGCCCTTATGCCAGATTTGGCCATATCCCTTAAGAAGCTTTGCTTTTTCATTTATTGTGGAATGTTTGGCAGAATCCGTTTTATATAAGGGATTTGTGACGCCGCAAAGCATCTTTAGGGGGCGGGCATATCAATCTTTCGCTTTCATCGTGCCCTTTAGGATGAGATGGCATAAGGGCTCTTGCGGCCGCTACACGATTATATGACCTTCCCTACCCAATGGTAGGTCTGGGGGTTAAACTTTTATTTCATAAATAAAACTTTAATCCCCCACCGCTCATATAATCCTTACGCTTTCAGTGCCCCTCGCTATACTAAAACTCACATCGGGCGTTCTCCCAGTATTAATTGAGGAGAACGCACAGCAACAGGACAGTTGTAGCGGGTTCGATGAGTTAACATGGTACACTAGGAGGTGATTGACCATGGCAGATATAGATGAAATAACAACTACGGATTTAAGCAAATTCGGATACAGAGAAATCAAATTAATGAGAGAGTTGATAGATGCCTGGATGGATCAAGGGCTGCCGGACGACTTTGAAGATGAGGGGGTACAAGTGATGATGAACACAAACAGCGGAAATGTGTTTCTGACGAACAGCGAATACCAAGTAGTGATGATGAACGGTGACAAGCTCAAGAGTTTCTACAACTGCCCAGAGTGTGGGCGTGAAGGATTTAAAAAGGAGTTTGAGAAGGACAGCGACTGCGAGGGCTGCCGAGAAATTGCCGGGGCAGATGAGGAGGATGAGGAGAGGGGCTCCTAACCCTTCTTCCTTTTTTTATGCCGCGATATTAAGGGGTTCAGGATGAGATAGTCTAAAGATTGTTTATGATGGATTGCATTAACGTTGAGATGCCCTGAAAGCACAAACGGCTTTCTGGCGGGTGAAGTTTTTTTCTTCGTTACTGTTTCTATTACTGTTTCATGCCGTTTTCGTTACTGTTATTATTTCTATTACTGTTACCGTTACTGTTCCATGCAGTTGCATTTACCGTTCCCATTACATTGAAAAAAGCATCACTCCGCCATCTGTCATGAAGCTACCTGTTAGACAGTCCACATCAGGTGTTCTCCCGTATCAAGTGAGGAGAACACACAAAGTGTCAGGACCGGCATTTTCGTTCGATGATTCACGTGGTATAAAAGGAGGTGATTAACCATGGGTATACGAATAGAGAAAAGAAAAATGAAAAACGAAGAAGAAAGAAGGGTGTTGAGAGATAGATTAGTAAGAAGGGGTTATACGGGGGAAGCAGCGGATAGGATATTATCATTACAAGGCATTAACCCTGTAAGAAATGATGAAGAAATGAGAAAGCACATGTGGAATCTCTGGTCACTAACTGGCGGCGAAATAGGCGAAGAACCGCCAGAAGAAGTGATGGAAGAGTGGAGATAAAAAAAGTAGAAAGCGGGCTAAGTCGCAAGCTTGCCCGCCTACATAAATCGTTGGAGGAAAACCAAAATGTACCCAACAATAGAAAATAGGAATTCGAAGTATATAAAGGCAGTGAGAATTGACGAACTCACTGATCAACCCAATTTCGAAGGGGCGAACGTCACGATAGACGGTGGAATAGTAAATTACGTAGCGGCAGATGTACTGCGAAACGGTAACCCGCGATGTAATGAGGCAAGCGATAGCATTCGAGAGAGAGATGAGCAGGATGCAAGGGTGGTAAAAATGACCTTAGACCCGATAACAGATGAGTTTTTGAAGAGTTGGGAACGAGCAGGTGCGATCTATGCTATCGCAGCGAAAGAGGTACGGGCTGAATTGGAAGCAGAGGAGGCGAGC